>DTTI01000084.1 GCA_012964825.1 Candidatus Neomarinimicrobiota bacterium | reverse complement strand
CATCCCTGTTTTGAGGAAGACTGCCCTCCACAAGCACCCTGTCCATCTCCCAGATTTCTGCTTGACGGGAATCCGTTGACAATAGATCGATTCCCAATGCAATGACAGGCCCTTGGGACTGGGTCTCTCCGTTCTCATCTGGAATATCCAAAAGGCCGGCGAAGGTTATCCGGGGTGTCCAGAAAAAATCGGGATAATCCTGGTTCAGGTCATGAATCAACTGGTCCGCATCCAGCAACGCTAGGTCATTAGGCATAAGCTGGCTTTCTTCATTATAAGCGCGGGTGACAATTTTTTCATGGCCTGTTAATATGACGGCCGTATCAAGAAATAAACTGTTCATCGTACCTCTCATAAAGCCGATTGCGAAAACAACCAAAGCAACGGTGAGAGTAATAACCAAAACGGGGAACAGACTTCGGGAACGATCCCGGAGCAATCCTTTGGTCAAAAACTTGATCATGCCACCGCCTTTCCCCGCAAGGCATCAGTAGGTTTCATGCGGGCAATTCGCCGTGAAGGCAAGTAGCTCACTATGAGTACAATGATAGATACCAGGATAGTGGTTGATACAACAAGTCCGATGGTATAAACCGGAATCAGACGTTTGGCCACAATCATGCCCATTTCCGTGTAATCAATGGGCAGGGGAATCCCATACACACCAAAATACCAGAGTACGGGACCGAAGAAAATCAATGTTGCCACAGCGGCCAGCACCGCATTGAGGCCACCTTCCAGGGTAAAAAGTCCCACCACCCGGGGACGTGTCATCCCGATAGCCATAAGTGTACCAATTTCTCTTCCCCGGTGAAAGATAGACAATACCTGGGCATTAAAAATGCCCATGGCCGCCAGAGCCAAGAGAATTATATACATGATCTGAGCTCCCGGTTTGTCCGCTGCGATGATGGCCTCCATGTCCTGCACCAGGTAGTTGATATCACGAGGGATCCAGTCATTTTTGTCTTGAACCGATGGAAGTCCTTTTTCATAAGTCACATAGGTGGCCTCTTCTTCCATGGCCAGCATGGTCTGTGCCTTTTCCAGAGGTATCCAAATATGGCCCATATCCAGCTTGAAATTCTCCGTATCCATAATATGCACAACGGTCCCTTCATCGGCATCATAGGTGCGGTCCGTATCCAGCCACCGAATGGTAAACGAATCCCCTACATTTAGCTTGGTATTGCTGGCCATTCCTTTCCCGATCAGTACTGGTATGGCAATATCATCATGCCCGGCCAGCGCGTCTGTTGGCATGTTAACAATGTTCTGATCTGGTGGAATGCCCTTCATGATGGCCGGCATAATGCGGCCGCCCGGATAGATGGAAGCCTGGCTTACCAAAACCGGGAACGCTTTTTTCTGATCCACCAGTGATTGCAGAACCCCGGGCAAAGCAGAGTGAGCCTCTTCAAAGGTCATGGGATCCAGAGGGTCATATTCCGGGTGCCAGTAGGCGCCGCCGGCGATCTCCGTATCCATGGTAACCTGTTTTGCGTGTTCCAGCATACCATTGTACATGGCCGACATGAACAGGATCAGGAAAAATGAAAAAGCGGTCACAAGAACATTCAGAAAGGTGCGAAGCCTGGCGCCCAGGAGGTTTTTCAGTGCAATTTTAAAAAGCATCCCTATTCACCTGCCTGTGGATTATCGTTTTTTTTATCTTCCGTTATTTGACCATCATCCAGATAAATAATGCGCCGCAGGTAGGCCATAATCTTTTCATCATGGGTGGCAAAGACGAAAGTGGTGGTAAGTTCTTTATTTAAGCCCACCATAATCTCCATGATATGATGCGAATTCTCAGCATCCAGATTGGCCGTGGGTTCATCTGCCAGAACAAGTGTTGGCCGGTGAACAATGGCCCTGGCAATTGCTGTCCGCTGGCATTCACCTCCGCTGAGCATGGCCGGGCGGGAATCACGCTTATCACTCAGGCCAACCCATTCTATAGCCTGGGTGACTGTATTTGCCCGTTCCTTGGGATCCACCTTGTTCAGAATCAGGGGCAGTTCAACATTCTCAAAAACGGTGTAGACAGGAAGAAGATTATAATGTTGGAAGATAAAACCCATATGTGTACGGCGCAGGCGGGCCCGCTCACCGTGGGAAGTGTTACCCAATGGTTTACCCAGAACAGCCACTTCACCTTCACTTGCTGAATCAAGGCCACCAATAATATTAAGTAGTGTCGTTTTGCCTGAGCCAGAGGGTCCCACCAGACCCATGAATTCACCTGTGTTCAAGGTCAGGTTCACATCCTTCAGAGCGGTGAAGAAATCAGCACCTACAGGAAACCGCTTGACTAGATTTTTTATCATTATAACACAGTTGTTTTCCATCTTTTCCTTCCTAGTGGTTGTAGATAAGCATGAACTGTATACCGTTCCCAAAACCGGCCAAACTGGGCGGAAGATACTCTTCCTGAAAAACATAGTCGACCCTTCTTGGGTTCGCGGATAATAAAAAGTTTATACTGAGATAATCATAAGTAATCCCCCAGCGGAAATAATAGTACGCTCGTTCACTCTTCCAGTCTATCTGAGTTATGGCCATGACCTGGTGAAGAAGACCCATGGGCATGCTGGCCATAAAGACCGTATAGGTCTGGTCATAACTGTCCGAATTTTGAGATGATTTTCCTTTAATTTG
The DNA here is from genome assembly GCA_012964825.1 of Candidatus Neomarinimicrobiota bacterium. Classification (NCBI taxonomy): domain Bacteria; kingdom Pseudomonadati; phylum Fidelibacterota; species Fidelibacterota bacterium. The sequence goes on along the minus strand of DTTI01000084.1, from coordinate 171,301 downwards.
CATGGATTCAGTCATGATCAATATGCCGTTACCCACGGGCAGAGTAAAATCACCACCCAGGGTGGATAGAGTGTACCGATTAAAACCTGGATAATCATCATCATCGGAGAAAAGTGAAGCTCCTTCAAACCAGAAGCCCATGAAGCCGTCATAACGATAATCGATGGCGGCACGTTTGTGGGGCCCAGGCATGACCACAGGAAACAGCCCTACCTGTTGCGGACTTTTTGTCGGGTCCTGATGTAAGGTTATACCCCAGTCCCCTGAAGCTACGGATAGTTCAGCTCTCCCCCCGTAAGAAAGGGTGTCCATTTCACTATTGATAAACCAACCCCAGAACGCCAGTGAACTTACCGGAAATAGCCTTAACCTGAAAGCCTCTACCCCATCAGTTTGACCCGTAGGGTCCCGAAGATCGATGGTGTCAAACCAGGATGTTGGTCGCAGAAACTGGGCCGGGCCAAAGGCGATCTTTTGCAGACCAAGGCGGGCCTCAACGCGCCGAGTTGAATATCTTACCCACCCCCGATAGGGCTTTTCAGCACTGGTCAGGAGAGCCTCCCCTGAGTAAGCCCTGCTCACACGATAGGCCCACTCCATATCCAACAGCCGTTCACCGGACAAATGGCTGAGCAGAGAAAGGGTTGGAATATATCCCAGTTGTGTTTCAATAGAAGACTGATCTTCAGCCGGGTCATCACTGGTTAAACCGCTACCCCAGAATTGACCCTTCAAGTTAAACGATTGTGCAAAAGGTTGGGCGTGCAGTTCAAAAAACATCACAACAAAAACAATGTTTCGTAAAATAACCAGACACTTTTGAAAAAGTATAATTTCTTTTTTCAATGAGTTAAATGTATTCACTCTTTATGGAGACTACTTACCCAGTATTGATCTTAAGTCCTTCCGCATCATTCTGGAATTCTCATGACTGGGATCCAGAATAACTGCTCTCTCTACGGATGCCAGAGCTTTCTCCCCCAGCTTAAGCTTCAGATAGGCTCTGGCCAGATAAAAGTGTGCCAGAGCAATGGAGGGGTCTAGTTCTACAGCCTGCTCATAATGATAGCGGGCCTGCTTATAATCGCCCTTGCCGTAAAAGACGTTCCCCATATTGAACTGACCCAAGGAATAATGCGGGTTAATATCAATGGACTGTTCATAGGCCTCAGCCGCCTCACCCCTTTTCTCCTGGTTCCAGAGGAGGTTACCGTAATTAACCCAAAGGGTCCAGTCATTGGGGTCTTTTTTCAATGCCAGCTTGAATGTCTGTTCCGCCTTTTGATTATCACTGTTTTGCTGGAATATCAGAGCCAACATTTGCAGCGTGACGGCATCATCGGGACTAACTTCCAAAGACTTGCGGTAAGCAGTGACTGAATTTTCAAACTTCCTTTTTTCTCGGTAACTACCGGAATGTGTATTAGACAAATCCCCAAGAAATGCGAGTGACAAGGCCCACCGGTCCCGCACCTTCTTTTCATCTGTCCCAAGTATTGAAATTTGCTTTTCCAGAAATCTTCGTGTTTCATCATCTGATCCTTTGACGAGATGAATTGATGCCAAAGCCAAGGCCTTAACATCCAGGTCAGTTGAGGAGGTTAATGATTTTAGCTTCTTTATGACTTCAGGCGAGACAGTTTTCATATCAGGTTTTAGCTGATTTTCAAAGATATGGGAAAGAGCAGCGAATGTCATGGCAGGTGGATCTTCCGGCGAACCTACAAGGTCAGCAGATAATGACGATCTCGTCTCATTGATATTTTTCATCAGTTCCATCACCAGCCGCTTGTGAGGCTTAACTTCCCCGTACCACCTGTCTACAGTCCGCTGGAGGACTGATATTCCCATATCGCCGTGACACTGCGAACAGGCATTTTCAACCCCCAGCAGATCATCAAACACAGGCCTCGGGATACTTACAGTGTGATCAGACCTGGCGTACCGCAACCGTGTACCTATGGCCTTATGCTGAAGGTACGGCATATGGCAGGATGTGCAGCGGCTCCCTTCAGACGATTCCGGATGAAATGTGTGAACCTTAACGTCCAGTGCTTTCGAAGCGTGGCAGGAGGTACATTGACCGTTATCAAATCTCCCCTCCAATAATCGTCCGTTAATGTCCCTGTATGAAAGTGAATGAGGACTGTGACAGTCGCCGCAGGCCATGGAGCCGTTAAGGTAACAGTCGCTGAAGATGTGATTCTGCTGATATCCAAAGGCACGGACACGACCGTCGGGATAGTACCGCGTCTGCCCAAGTACGGGGAACTTCAGTGAATAGTGTGCCTCCAAGTCTTCACCGGGCAGATAGCCCGTGGTGATTTGATCTTTTAAAGCATGACACTGAAAACAGACATTCAACGCTTCATCTTTCGCAAGTGTTGACAAGCTCGTTAGACCAATGTCATTACGGGATTCCCAATTCGATTTTCGTACGATTTCCACATGGCGCCGGCCAGGGCCGTGGCACGATTCGCAGTTGATGTTAAGACTCATGAAACGGGTCTGATATTGCTTCTTGCTATAATCGAACGTCAGCTCGATCTGGCTCCCGTGGCACTGCTGGCAATTTTGAGCTTGCGCTTTTGTACCTAGTGGGCGGTTCGGCGGCCACTCGCTGAGACTCAACATGGAAAGATCTTCTGATATAGGGACCCACCCTTGCCCAGTGGACGTTTCACTGAACCAGATACTGTCGCCACGATGGAAATCGAAGGGAAGCAGCCGCATGGTCCCGTCAGAAAACCGCGAAAAGTAGGTCTGAGTACCGCCACCTATCATATGTCCCTTCCCTACAACACCGTCCACCTTGATATCTTTCTTCCCTCCCATCCAATCCACAATGAACCTGTAATCTCCTTTTTCATCACGTAGCGGTGTTACTGTAGCATCAGCATAGCGCCGCGGTTGTCCATCAAATCGTCCGATGACCATCTCCTCCGAAGGCGCACCTCCTGCCTGACCATGGGTAGATTGGCGCCATTCATCATAAACAGCATCATGGCATTCGCCGCACACTTTTGAACCCACAAAATCCTCGAATTCAACCTGGGTGCTCTCTGTCGCCTTAACGGGAGGAAAAGGGCGGTAAGCCTGTGATAAAGCCAGATCAAAAAGGATAAGAACGATGAACACTGACCGGAAGAACTGGCTCACTGTAACTCCGACCACTCCGGTCCTTGGCATTGACAAAACTTCCGTATTTCTTCCACCAGACTTTGCATATCATGAGGTGCAAGTGTCTCTCCCCACGGCGGCATGAAGTGGTGCCTGTTCAAAACAGCACCGCCAGCGTGGATACCATCATACAAAGTGTCATCCGGCCGCTCACTCATAAGGATTGGATCGGAATGTGAAATGGGAGTCTTGGGAAGATACCGCGCATTAAAGCCGTCACCGCCGCCGGTGAGGCCGTGACAAACGGAGCAGAATTCCCGGTATAAACTTCCCTTGGGATTATAGGGTTCGTGATCAATGAGGGAAAGATAAGAAGGATTTTCGGACCGGGATTCTGCACCTTTTAGATAGTTCCCGATGAGTCTCGCTGTCTTCGATGGCAACGGTACTTTCGGCATGATAGACTCAGGAACCAGCATCCTAGGATTAAGAATCATCATATCTACGAAAGGTGCCTTCAAGCGGCTAGCAGCGTTGGTGAGATCGGGACCAATCTTGCCACCCAGGTCACCCAAGCGATGGCACCCTAGGCATGACAGCTTTTCCTGAAGGAGCAACACCGCCTTTTGTTGTGAAAATGCTGAGAGTTTATCAGGTGAAGTTGTTGAGCCACTTCTCCTCTTTTTCACAAAATGTTCTGTCAATGCTTCCGCTTCATTATCGGTTAACCTGTAGTTGGGCATGCGACTGCCGGAGCCCGGGAAATAACCGAACGGCCGCACAGCATGAGGCTCTGACATATAACTGGCCAACCATTCTCGCCGAACCCGCTGTGACTCGATAGACAGATCGGGACCGTTGCGCTCAAACCATGGCTCCAAACCATCAAGAGTATGGCAAACCTGGCAGTTCTGGGACTGGAAAATATTGCGGCCGGTTTCAGCAGTTATCTCTGGATACCGATGGCGGGTGGCGGAGAATTGCTTTTCTCCTTCTCCTGCTTCATCTGCGGTAAGTGCCATGAAATAAGCGACAACAGCATCAATTCGTGCAGATGCATCAGGTGTGACAGGTTTGTAGTTTTTGGTAGATGCATCGACTTGATAGAAGAAACTAGGCATGGCCGTGTCATCACCATCAAAAAGCCGCGGTGCCACAAGGTAATTTTTCAGCCACTCTTTGTTTAGTCTTGCCCCGGCATCGGTGAGATCGGTGGATGTATTATTACCTTGCCCGTTCAAACCGTGGCAGCGCGTACACTCAAGCTCCTCCTCAATCAGCCGTTCAGCGTCCAGTTGACTAGTAGAAACTAAACTTTTTGGAAGGCCAGCCAAGTTCACATCTTTTTTCTGCTCCATGAGAAAAAGCGTCACGGCGAGAGCCTCCCTTTCATCAAAATGAAATCCTGGCATGCGTGCCGCACCAATATTGTGCCGGACCTGTATAGGATGTTGGAGGAATTTGTAGATATAGGCCGGCCGATACCTAAGTCCTGCACTGCTTAAATCTGGCGTCATTTCCCTGATCTCCGGATTTTGCCTTACACCGAGATGGCAATTCCCACAAGCCAAGGATGTCAAGAGGCTATCAGCAATGCTCGTCTGCGCCGAGACAGCGGTCATCCAGTAAAGCAACTGGAAGAAGAATATGTTCTTGATCCAACTCAAAAGATTACTGTCACGGTGAAGAAACTTTGAAGTTAGAGCGGACTATGGTTGAGAGCAAGACCCGGGGCTGAGGAACACCCGGTGTGCCTAGACGCATTTGTGATTCATCCGATTACTTCTTTGTAGATCCTATAGTTATTTAATCCCATAACTTTTTCACGTTCACGTTCGGAAAGACCTCTTTTTTTGAGACCATCCCAAATCACTTCCATGCGCCGAGGGCCGTTAAGTTCATCCATGAAAAGAGGCCAGTGGCTTGCATCGAAATTGCTGCCTTCTTCCCGTTTAAGTTCAGCGATATATTCATCAGACATTTCAATTACACGGTGATCACGATCACTGCCAATACTTACATGGTCAATCCCGGCGACTTTGATGGCATGTTCAATATGATTTAAATAATGTTCAAAAGCTCCTTTCCTAATATTTGTCACAAACGGTCTGATCTGACATATGCCAATTACACCACCCTTCTTTGCAACAAATCTTAGATTTTCATCCGTGGTGTTTCTGACATTATTATACACTGCCTCACAGGCTGTATGTGAGATGATGACCGGTACTTTAGACGCATCAATCGTATCAGACATGGTTTGCATATTGGCGTGAGAAAGGTCGATCAACATACCAACTTCATTCATTTTTTCAACAAGCTCAAGTCCAAAATAGGTCAAACCAGCGCCTGTCCTTTCTTTACATCCAGCGCCTGCCCAATTTTGAAAATTGTAGGTTATTTGGGTTGAACGAACACCTTGTTCATAAAACATTTCGACTAAGTCCAAGTCACGGCCAAACTGTGTAGAATTTTGGAACAGATAGAATATGGCAAGTTTGCCTTCCTGACGAGATTTATCGATATTTGAGACTTTGATTGCTTTCATATATAGATCGGGATGTTTTGAAATAAGACGGTCATAGTGCAAGATTCCATCTTTCGCAACTTCAAAAGCTTCATGTTCAAAAGTTTTAGGATCACAGAGCGTGACTGTTATGGCATTCAGACCGCTATCTAAGATTTCCTCTACCAATTCTCGAGGATAGACATCACGGATTTCTCCCATAGCATCAAATATCAAAGTTTTCTGGGTGGGGGTGGATTGTTCTCTTGAAGATGCCACCAGGCCGGTTCCCAGAGCCGAGTAGCCTACTGCAGTGGATACTATCTTGATAAAACTTCTGCGGTACATTTTCATATTCGACCTCCCAAGAAGCTTAGTTGGAACATGATCTGGTTCAATTTACTGTCTGATAAAATTACAGACACTCGGTTCAATCTGTTATCAATTGCTATCACAATCCACAATTGATAAGATTATACCGAAACTTCCATGTGTATAGATTATCCGGTAAGTCATCTTTGTTTGAACACCTTTGCCATTGTCACCATGACAATTAAATTCCGTCTCCTCTTATGAAACTCCACTGGCAGATTTTCATTGCTATGGCGCTGGGAGCCATTTTTGCTCTTGTTCTGGGCGAAAAAGCACTCATTGCCGCACCGTTGGGAACGATCTTTATGCGACTTCTGAAGATGATTATTGTGCCGCTCATTCTGACCTCCATCACCTCTGGCGTGGCGGGACTGGGCGATCCCAAGACATTGGGGAGGGTAGGAATCAAAACGTTTGGTTACTATTTAATGAGTTCCATGCTTGCCATTCTTATCGGTCTCGTCCTCACCAACATCATACAACCCGGTGTCGGTGCCAAAGTCCCCGATACGGTGGAAGAGTTCAACCCATCTCAACTCCAACAGCCAGATTCCCTGGGAAGTATTCTCATCAGAATGATTCCGACAAACCCAGTGAAAGCCGCTGCTGAGGGAGACATTCTGGGCCTGATCTTTTTTGCGATTATATTCGGTTTCGCCATAACACAACTCAAGGGCAAGCCTCACGACTTCTTGGTGAATCTATTCGATAATAGTTTCCAGGCCATGATGAAGTTGACCCACGCTATTATCAGACTTGCACCGATCGGTGTCTTTGGCTTGATTTCGAATGCCGTTGCCACATCTGGCTTTGAACTGTTTAAGGCTGTGGGGATGTACATGATTACCATCGCTTCAGGCTTGACACTTCACCTTGCAATTGTCCTACCTCTATTGCTGTTTCTCTTCACAGGTGAAAGTCCCCTGAAGCACGGTCGTGCGATGATGTCTGCCATGGCTACAGCGTTTTCTACCAGTTCCTCAGGTGCAACACTTCCGGTAACAATGGATTGCATAGAAAATAATGTTGGCGTCTCAAACAAGGTCACCAGTTTTGTCCTCCCTTTAGGAGCTACTATAAATATGGATGGAACCGCCCTCTATGAATGTGCCGGAGTTCTCTTCATCTGCCAGGCAATTCCGGGCATTGATCTTTCCTTTTCCGCTCAAATGGTAGTAGTTATTACCGCTTTTTTGGCTTCTGTTGGCGCCGCAGCCGTCCCCTCAGCAGGACTGGTTATGATCTTCATCGTCCTCAATGCGGTGGGGCTCGGAGACCACCCCACTGCCGCCCTCCTTGTGGGAACGATGCTCGCTGTTGATAGACCGCTAGACATGTATCGCACCGTAGTTAATGTGACCAGTGATAGTATCGGCACTGTTATAGTCGCCAAATCTGAAGGGGAAACAGACTTTTACAAGACCATATAAGATTATCTCTTCCCTTCCAAGTCCTCTCACCTAGCAGCCCCGGCAAAAACTGATTGACTTTCTAACCAGTTCTCTTCACCTTCTATATCCAATTATCTCGTGGGGTTAAATAAAGACAAGGAGTTTAGTATGAAACTGTCCGTCCGTTCTATTGTTACAATTGCTGTCACTTTTTTGATGACCTCCGGAGCCACTGTGCTGATAGCAGAGACTTATGATGAATCTCTCTACAAAGCACTGAAATACAGGAATATCGGCCCCTTCCGGGGAGGTCGCTCAGCGGCCGTGGCCGGCATTCCGGGAAATGATAGGGTCGCCTATTTCGGCGGAACTGGCGGTGGCGTCTGGGAAACTAAAAGTGGCGGTGCCAATTGGGAGAATATTTCTGACGGTTTTTTCGGTGGCTCTATTGGGGCCGTGGCTGTCAGTGAATGGGATCCCAACGTTATTTATGTCGGCGGCGGTGAGGTAACCGTTCGAGGGAATGTTTCACACGGCGATGGTGTTTGGAAATCCACCGATGCAGGAAAAACCTGGAAACACATGGGTTTAAAAGACAGCCGGAGGATTCCCCGAATCAGGATTCACCCCCGTAATCCGGACCTAGTTTATGTCTCGGCTCTGGGACATCTTTTCGGACCCAATAAAGAAAGAGGTGTTTTCAGAAGTAAAAACGGCGGCGAAACCTGGGAAAAAGTTTTGTACGTCAGCGATGAGGTCGGTGCTTGTGATCTTGTTCTTGATCCCAACAATCCGCGAATCATCTATGCTTCCATGTGGCGGATAAAGCGGACCCCTTACAGCTTGTCTAGCGGTGGCGAAGGATCTGGCCTTTGGAAATCCACGGATGGAGGAGACACCTGGACTGAAATCACCGGAAATGAAGGTCTGCCAGAAGGTAATGTGGGAATTATCGGTGTGGCAATTTCTCCCTTAAACTCGGAGCGAATCTGGGCCCTCATCGAAAACAGGGAAGGGGGACTTTTTCGTTCTGATGATGGCGGTGAAACTTGGACAAAAACAACTTCTGACAATAACCTTAGACAGCGGGCTTGGTACTACACCCGGATTTATGCCGACACACAAAGCGAGGATGTTCTTTATGTGCTAAATGTCCGGTTCTGGCGCTCCAAAGATGGGGGTAAAACATTCAATTCAATTCGGACCCCCCACGGTGACCACCATGATCTGTGGGTTGATCCCCTGGATGCCCAGCATCTCATCATTGCCGATGACGGCGGCTGTCAAATCTCTTTTGATGCGGGTGCGACCTGGAGCACCTACCACAACCAGCCCACGGCCCAGTTTTACCGCGCCGATGTGGATAACCATTTTCCCTACCGGGTTTATGCTGGACAGCAGGATAACAGCACCGTTGCTATCGCCTCCAGAACCATGGGAGGCGGAATTACAGAACGAGACTATTTCTCCGTTGGCGGCGGAGAAAGTGCCCACGTAGCTCCCCACCCGAAAAATTCTAATATTGTTTATGCCGGGTCTTACAGCGGTTTCTTGACCCGGTACAACCACACCACCGGAGAGCGGCGAAATATTACTGTTTTCCCCGATAACCCTATGGGCCATGGGGTAAAAGATATGAAGTACCGTTTCCAATGGAATTTCCCCATTGAATTTGATTCTCACGATCCAAACACACTTTATGTTGGTTCACAGTATCTTCACAAAACTACAAACGAAGGAGAATCTTGGAAGGTGATAAGTCCCGATTTAACCACCAATACAGTTTCAATGCAGGATCAGTCCGGTGGTCCAATTACCAAGGATGACACAGGTGTGGAATATTACTGCACCATTTTTGTTATCACCCCTTCACCTTATGAAAAAGGGGTCATCTGGATTGGTACGGATGATGGCAAAGTCCACATTACCAAGAACGGAGGGGAAGCCTGGAAAGATGTTACACCAAGCAACATGCCAGAATGGAGCATGGTAAACAGTATTGACCAGTCCCCTCATGATCCCTCCACTGCCTATATGGCTGTAACCCGTTACAAACTGGATGACTTCAAACCCTATCTTTACAAAACAACCAATTACGGGAAATCATGGAAGCTCATCACCTCGGGTATTGCAAAAGATGCTTTTACCCGTGTTATACGGGAAGATCCGACTAGGAAAGGTCTTCTCTATGCCGGAACTGAGACAGGCATGTATATTTCCTTTGATGACGGAAAAAACTGGCAACCGTTTCAACTTAACCTTCCCGTTGTTCCCGTTACAGACTTGCTGGTGAAAGAAAATGATCTGGTGGTGGCAACCCAAGGTCGGTCTTTCTGGATTATGGATGACCTTACTCCCCTTTATCAGCTTTCCGGTAAAGTTGCCGGCGCGAAGGAACACCTTTTTGATCCCAGGGATACCCACCGCCTCCCAGGAGGAGGCGGCTGGGGGGGGGGGCAAGTCCTACCTCCGGTACCAATCCTCCCAACGGTGTTATGACATTTTACACCCTGTCCGAAGAACTGGATGAAGATAGTGAGTTCACACTAGAATATCTGGAATCAGATGGTGATATAATCAAAACTTTCACCAATAAGAAAGATAAAAAGAATCCGGATCCTACCGCTGAGACTAAAAAAGGGATGAACCGTTTCGTCTGGAACATACGTTATCCCGATGCCACAAAGGTCCCAGATGCTGTTATGTGGGGCGGTACCCACATCGGCCCTAAAGCTGTGCCGGGAGAATACCAGGTGAGGATGACCGTAAACGGAAAATCCCAGTCCCAATCTTTCAGAATTCTGAAAGATCCAAGGATTGCCACAACACAGGCCGATTTTCAGGATCAGTTTGAGCTCTTAATGGAAATCCGGGACAGAACATCTGAGATCAATCAAAAAGTCATCACCATTCGAAGTATTAAATCTCAGGTGAAAACCTTGGCTGATCTAATGGAAAAATCCGGTTTTGAGAATGAAAATATTACTATGGCAGGAAAAGAGCTCTCGAAAAAGTTGTCAACAATTGAGGAAGAACTGATCCAAGTGAAATCAAAATCGGGGCAGGATCCATTAAACTATCCTATTAAACTGGATAACAAGATTGCCGCCTTAGTCAGGGTTGTTGCCAGTGTTGACGCCAAACCAACCGCACAGTCCTACCAGGTCTTGGGTGACCTCGCGGCCCAGGCCGAGAGTCATTACACTCAACTGGACCAAGTGCTTAAGGATGACCTGTTGCAATTCAATGAAATGGTAAGTAAGGCGGAAATCCCGGCGGTGATGATTGGTTCCGAGGACCCCAAATTAATCTGGCCTAAAGAAAGATAGCCTGACGTAACCAGTTATTAGTTGAAAGGCTCCGCAGGTGGCTTTTTGCGGGGTCTTTTAGTAAGTGGAAAGAGTTGGATCTACCTGGAGGGCCCACGCGTGAATTCCGCCTACCATACTTTTTACATCCAAGAATCCTTGGTTGAGTAAATAGGCAGCAACAGCAGCCGAACGCACTCCCGTATGGCAGTAGATAACCATGGGTTTGTCCTGCTCAAACTCTGAAAGTTTAGAAGGTACTTCCTCCATTGTTACAAATTGTGATCCTTCAATGGTAACCAAATCATTTTCCCATTTCTCACGAATGTCCAACAAAGTAAACGGATCTCCCTTTTTCTGCATAGTATGAACTTCTGTTACTGTGATTTCAGGAACATTCAAGGTACTGAGTCTCCGTAACAAAAATATGGTAAATTGACCTCAATGGGAAACATAAAATATCTTGGTCCAGCAGCCATTGTGGTCGCGGCGGTTCTGTGGAGTTTTGATGGTCTTTTACGTCAGAATCTATCGGAGGTCCCATCACTTCTGGTGGTCCTGCTTGAACATTTTTTCGGCGCTTTGTTACTTACTCCCCTTCTTCTTAAAGGCTGGAAAGAGGTAAAAATACTCTCCAATCGTGGTTGGATTTCGGTGATATGGGTTTCACTTTTTGGAGGCGTTCTTGGCACTTTTTTCTATACCAAAGCCCTGAGTTATTTGAATTACATCGATCTTTCTGTGGTTGTGCTACTGCAAAAATTCCAGCCCTTCTTTGCTATTGGCCTCGCTGCTGTTGTTCTGCGTGAGCCTCTGACAAAAAACTATCTTTTGTGTGCTGTGGCTGCTATAGCAGGAGGGTACTTTGTAACATTTGATAACGGCCTATCCATACTGGCATTGGATAATGAGACACTCATCGCCAGTCTTATGGCACTCTGTGCCGCTTTTGCCTGGGGAAGTTCCACAGTGCTGGGAAAGCACGCTTTGCAACATCTCTCCTTTTTTGTACTGACCGGACTCAGGCTTTGGATAACCACTTTCATAGTGGTTGTAGTTATACTCTTTATGGGCAACCCACTTATCAGCATAAGTTTGAGCCAAACCGAATGGCTCATCATTTTGACCATCGTTCTATCCACAGGAACAGTTGCCCTGTTTATTTATTATTACGGATTAAAGCACGTTCTCGCAACACATGCCACCATCTATGAACTGTTCTGGCCACTGTCAGCAATGCTAATTGATCTGTTCATCCGGGAAAGAACACTCATGCCGGAACAGTTTATGGGAGCACTGTTGCTTGTAGGAGCTTCAGTCGTTCTCTCCAGGCAACAGAAAAACAGTACTTCATGACCGACCAGGGGTTCAGTCTCCGAGATCATAAGCATAACCTCATTTTAAACGCTATACATGAAGGGTTCTGGGGATTCGGGATTGCTTTTCATTCTACTTATGCCGTGGTTCCACTTTTTCTCAAACTGCTAGACGCACCTCCAATTGTAATAGGCTCAGCTGCTGGTGTATTTACCGCCTGCGCTGCAATACCTCAGATTACCATGGCCTTCATCGGTCAACGGATTCAAAATGTAAAAAAAGGGATAATTTTGGCACACTCCGTCATGATCCCACCTATAATGTTGGCAGGTTTTATTTTTGGTTTTCTAGCCCCTACTGGCCCTAACGCCTGGGCTATTTACTTTGGATGTTTCGTCTTATTCTCACTTGGGGTTGGAGTAGTGTTCCCCATTTGGGTAGATTTCCTTGAACTTGTTCATCTGTCGGAACGGAGAGGTGAATTCTTTGGTATTTCCTTTGCTATAACTAACGGTGCAGGATTTTTAGGCGGGTTTGCTGTAAAGAAACTGTTAGAATCGGTACCCTTCCCCTCCAATTTTGGATACGGTTTCCTTATATATTCTGCCTGTATCATGGCGGCAGTGGTGCTATTTGTCGGCTACCGGCTAAAACCAAAAAAGAGCAAGAAACCCAACAGGAATTTCAGGTTGTTTCGCAATCAGTTGAAACATGTACTCAAAACAGACGGCAACTACAGACGCTATCTGTTCAGCCGCATCTTGCTGGCAGCAAACTATCCGGCTATATCCCTCTATGTTGTGTATGCCCATGAGAAACTCCAATTCAATGTGAGTGAAGCTGGAATTTTTATAGCCATCACTGTTTTGCTTTCAGGATTTTCCAGCTTCACCATGGGAAAAATCGGAGATAAAGCGGGGCACAAACATGCTTTGGTGCTTGTATTCATCAGTTACCTTGCCGCAATGGTTACAGCACTGAATGCGAACACCATGATGCAGACCTATTTCATATTCGTCTTCCTTGGTATAGGGCAAGGCGGTTTTCTCACAACAGCCATGAGTCTCATTTACGAATTCGCCGGCGATGAAGGCGATAAGAAAATCTATTTTGCACTGACGGACAGCCTCACAGCGCCATTCGTCGTCACATTTATCATTCTGTCCGGGATTTTCATCCCCAGTCACGGAATCGCATCAGTCCTTGTGGGTCTTGGCTTCTTCATTTTTCTAGGCACTCTATCACTAGCCTTTTTTACCAAAGAACCAAAAACCGTAAGAACTAAATTTGCTCCGCTAGAGACGATCATATAGCATTCATATTTTTGGTTGTTCTTAGTCTTCGTCATCTTCTAAATTACCGTAAGCTCAAGTCTGAATATGTTAAAACGCTCCAGAAGTATTTTCTTTATAGTTCTTTGTCTACTTGCATTGGGATGCAAAGATGAGCCCCAGCGTCATTTCAATTTGGGCAATTGGTATTACCAGAAAGGGTTGGTAGATGACGCTATCCTGGAATACCGTGAAGCAATCCGCCTCTACCCTATTGAGGTACGCATAATGAACCGAGAAGAGTTGGATATGGCTGCCAAAGCCCACTACAATCTCGCCATAGCTTATTCCAAAAAAGGGTGGTACGACTACGCTCTGAAGGAAGCTGAAACCACATTTGATATGTGGCCTACAAATGAAAACTATGAAATGGTGGAACTTCTCAAAAAGCGTCGGGGCTTGGAAAGACTCAACATAGAAACGGACACTTAATCCGTTTCTTCTCCAGCAACTTCCAACCCAATAATCTCAACAACCTTTCCAGAAAGCCACGGTGCGCCGAGGCTGATCCAGAATCCGATAACCGCTAAAACGGTGAATAGAGCTCCCTCTCCACCATCCCTCAGAGATGATACAACACGGTAGATCCCGTAGAGCCCGGCGGCACCGATTGTCACCACCATTGCCCCGGCAATCGTGGAGCGAGAAAAAGATGGAATGTTCACATAATTCGCAGCGGTAGCCCCAGCTATCAACCCGAGCAAAGCTCCCATGACAATACCTGAATAAGTGACAGAAGAGAAAAGACCAAGCCAGAGAGTCACTACCAGCAGAATTCCCGCGACAGGCGGCGCTGACAAAGAATACCGGCTTCGGTCTATTTTCCCACTTAATAATATGAACAACACGAGTAAAGTCGCACCGATTACCCAACCGCCTACAACGTCACCGGGCCAGTGTACACCGAGATAAAGGCGAGAAAGGCCAATGAAAAAAGACGTAAAACTGGCAAATGCAAAGTGCTTTCTCACAGTCCATGCCAAGTATCCCCACAGCACCACAGCATGCTGGGCATGCCCACTGGGGAAAGAGAACCCGTCAGCCTCAATAAACCCAACATTCTCCGGACGAGGAAGCTGAAATGCCTCCTTCAAAACAAAGTTGATATATATGCTGGTACAAAGAAGAACCGTGAGCCTGACTGCCTTGGATCGTTTCCAGAACCAAAAAATGGTGGGAAACAGCACAACATAGAAAATATCGTCACCCAGCAAAGAGACAAACCGCATAAGGTAAAAGATAGCCGGATGGTCCAGATCTTGGAGGAGATCAATAACTTGCAAGATTATTGGTCTCTCGCGCCTAACAATAAATTCTTGATGGCGCGGTAATTCTCACCGTCATTCTGGGACGGATCAGGATTGAATGATGTAAGATTCACCACTTCCACAACATGTCCGTCTCTGTCCAGAACAAATAAATCACGTATAAACACCTTCCACGATTCCCAAACGCGTTGATCTGCATTGTCCTGTGCCCAAGGCAAAATCCTTCCGTTAATCATGCCCGCAAGCGATTTGTCTTCATAATCGATGCCGTTGATACCCAATATATAAACATCGTTTATCCCTTCGGACCGGAGCTCTAATAAAAGGTCATTCAAGACACCGAACCGGTGTCGACAGGTGCCTCACCCCTGGTCCCCAAAATAGTAGCCTGAGACACTCCCCTCATAAGTGGAAGGACCTATTATCTGTCGGTAGGTTGAGGAATTGGGGTTTAGATCCTCCAGGGAAAAATCTGTAACTGAGGGGTTATTTCCTGTTGGATCTTTACCACCGCATGAACTCAGGAAAAGCTGCGCCGCTACAGTCCAAAGTATCACGGTGTTTCTGTAATGAGGATTCGTTAAATCCACGGTGGTATCAGACAAATATGCCCGACCGGTGCTCCCCTCCATCTGTGTAAACGATGGAACAGTTGATGAAATCAGCACCCGGCTGGAGCATGAGGTGAACAACATTGGCAACATCCTCAGGCTCTGTGGTTCTGCCCATGGGATTACGCTTTTTCGTTTTCTCTATCCACTCTTCCCAGTTCTCACTGATCTTTGTGAGTGCTCGCGTTGGCGTAACGCCCGCTTGGATACAGTTGGCGGTAATGCCGTGCTGGCCCAATTCCCACCCTATCTGTCGAGTAATACTCTCCAACGCAACCTTGGCTACACTAACGGGGCCATATCCATCCATGCAAAGATAATTACCTTCAGAGGTGAGGCCCAGTATTCTGGAACCATTACCCAAGAGGTCGGCATCAAACAATTTCTGGACCCAGTACAGCAGTGAAGTCCCCATGACATGTACCGTCATATCCATCTGTTTTTGGGTTACTGGACGCTCACCGAAAAAATTGGTGGTTGTGCCGAAAGCAATGGAATGAAGCAACAGTTTCAGCGGTTGGCCACTGGTAATACCTTTAATCTGAGGAATAAATTCATCCATCACTTTGCTATCGGCTGCATTTTTATTAAAAAAGTGGGTGCGGCCGTCGTTAAGTCCTTTCAAGTCTTCGCAAAACGATTTGGCTTCTTTTTTGATATCCCCCCGATCAAAGTGAAAGCCGATAATACCGTAACCGTCTTCCGCTAGTTTCCGGGTGGTGGCTCCGCCATGACCTGTGGAACACCCCAAGATTAATACCCACTGTTTCATTGCTTAACTCCTTTACTGACCGAGGCAATTTATTCCAAAACAACCCCCGCTCAAAAGGGTAAGCCACCATAGGTAAAAAATCAAAATGAACGTAAACTTGCAACTCGTATAGATTCGAGATATAAAAAGTTTATGGAGAAGAAAGAAAGTTACAACAAAACAGAATTGATGGATTTTGCGGGCGGTCTGCTCGGTTCTGAAAGAGGGAAGCTTCCTCTCCCTCCCATGCTCATGGTGGACCGCATCATGAAAATCACTGAGAAGGGCGGAAAATTCAATAAGGGGTTGGTCCTTGCGGAGATGGATATCCATCCTAATAAATGGTTTTTTGAATGTCATTTCAAAGACGACCCCGTCATGCCCGGTTGTCTTGGACTGGATGCCCTTTGGCAACTCACTGGTTTTTTCATATCGTGGATCGGTGGAACTGGCAAGGGCCGTGCTTTGGGTTGTGGTGAAGTGAAATTCAAAGGCCAGATTCGTCCTCACCATAAGAAAGTTATTTACCAATTAGACATCAAGAAAATCATCTCAAAACCGATCTGGATGGTCCTGGCTGATGCAACAGTAGAAGTAGCCAACAAGACAATCTATTTTGCAAAGAATATTAAAGTGGGGTTTTTCGAAAATCTCGTTTATCCTTCTCCCAAAGGAGAGACTGAACCCTTCTAAATAATGAGAAGAATCGTTGTGACAGGGCTCGGGATTGTCTCAAGCATAGGTAACAATCGCCATGAGGTGTTGCAATCCCTTCAAAATCAAAAAAGCGGCATCGAATTTCATCAGGAATACGCTGATTTGGGATTCCGTTCTCACGTCTGCGGTACAGTTACGGCAGTTATCAAGGAACTGGTGCCACGCAAGCACCTCAGGTTCATGGGAGATGGTTCAGCCTACAGCTATATCTCTATGGCAGAATCCATAGAAGATGCGGGTCTCACTGAGGATGATTTGACCAGCGAAAAAACAGGGCTCATCATCGGATCAGGCGTTGCTAGCGGTCTGCCTATTGTGGAAATGGCTGACACTTTGCGTAACAAAGGCGCCAAGAAGGTGGCCCCCTTCTACGTCCCAAAAATTATGTCCAGCTGCAACGCTGCCAATCTCGCCACCGCTTTCAAGGTGAGAGGCTACAGTTATACCCTCAGCTCAGCATGCGCCACCAGCGGCCACTGTCTCGGCAACGCCTACCAGTTGATACAGTCCGATGAACAGGATCTTATGTTTATCGGTGGTGGTGATGAGGTGAGCTGGATAGTCTCTATCGCCTTCGATTCAATGGGGGCCCTGAGTTCTAACTTCAATGATAAGCCTCAGTCAGCCAGCCGCGCCTATGACCGCGACAGAGACGGATTTGTGGTCTCTGGAGGTGGTGGGACCATAGTCCTTGAGGAGTATGAACGGGCGAAAGCGAGAGGTGCTAAGATCTACTGTGAAGTGACCGGTTACGGCATCAGCTCTGATGGGAATGATATGGTTCGGCCATCCGGCGAAGGGGCGGAACGTTGCATGAAAATGGCTTTAGAAACCGTAGATGGCCCCATCGATTATTTGAACGCACACGGCACATCAACCCCTGCCGGTGATATCACGGAGCTTGTGGCCATTAAAAATGTTTTCAATGGCAACGGTCAACTGCCACACATTAGTTCCACCAAGTCACTTACGGGCCATTCTCTCGGCGCTGCCAGTGTTCATGAATCGATCTACTGTATTCTCATGATGGACAACGATTTTATCTGCCCTTCCGAAAATATTGAAAACCTCGACCCTGAAGCAGAGAGTTATCCGATCGTACTTGAGCCTATGAACAATCACAATCTAAATCATGTAATGTCTAACAGTTTCGGTTTCGGTGGCACCAACTGCTCTCTGGTATTCAGTAAAGTCTAAGTGCCACTCCAGTGCGGCATAATAGGCCTTCCCAATGTGGGGAAGTCTACTATCTTCAATGCGTTGACAGCTTCGACTGTGCCAGCTGAGAATTACCCTTTTTGTACTGTGGATCCGAATGTTGGAGTGGTGCCTCTCCCTGATTCCCGCCTAGAAAAAATCACCGCCTTTTTCCACCCGGAGAAAATCACACCTGCAACAGTTGAGTTTGTGGATATCGCTGGCTTGGTGCGAGGAGCAAGTGAGGGTGAAGGGCTTGGCAACCACTTTCTGGGGCAGATCCGGCAGGTTGAGGCTATCATTCACGTGGTGAGATGTTTCAATGATCAAAACATCACCCACGTGGAAGGAAGTCTCGATCTGGTGAGAGATGCTGAACTGATAGAAACAGAGCTTCTCATGAGAGATTTGGAAACCATTGAACGTAGGATCGAGAAAGCCGCTAAGGAAGCTAAGTCTGGTGACAAACAACATAAGATAGAGCTGGATCTCCTGACCCGACTATCGGAACATTGTAACGCCGGGAAGATGGCGCGAATATTAGATTGTACGCCTGAAGAAGTGTTAATCATACAACAGCTTCATCTTCTGACACAAAAGCGCACCCTATATGTGGTCAACGTGGATGAAAATGAAATCGCATCTACTCAGCGGAGTGAACAGACACAAGCCCTGTTCAACTTTGCTGAAAGAGATAACAATATTGCCATCCGCCTCTGCGGAATACTGGAACAGGAATTGGCGTTCCTCGAGCCCACTGAACAGGCGGAATACCTCAGAGAGTACAATTTATTTGAGATTGGTCTCCACAAACTTATCCATGCCGCCTACAGCCTGCTGGATCTGGAAACATTTTTCACCGGCAGTCCAAAGGAAGTTCGGGCCTGGACAATCAGAAAAGGGACCACAGCTCCAAAAGCGGCGGGAGAAATTCACACCGATTTTGAGAAAGGATTCATCAAAACGGAGGTGTATCACTACAAAGACATGCTCCAGTACTCTTCAGAAACCGCTCTCCGGGATGCAGGAAAAATCCGTCTGGAAGGACGAAATTATGTTGTTCAGGATGGTGATATCATTTTCTTCAAATTCAATATATGATTGAATGAACCCATGTATTTTTTTATGATCTTAATATATTTCCTGTCATTGTTCAGCTTTGTGGCGCTGGCACTCGCTGGTCTACAAGGTTTGCTCGAGTTTTCGATATTTGGTGTTAATCACGCTTCATTTGGTTTTGTTGCTGCCATACTCTACCTCTTCACAGAAGTTCTTGTTATGTTTTTCTTTGTCGGGACAGGTGTCAGCATTAAAGAGTACGTTCAAGAAAACAGTGTTGATATTCAGTTCCATCAACGTTCCATCCAAATCAAACGGAAACTCTACCCCCCCACTCTTCTCAATGTACTCTTTGTAATGACCGTATTCATTATTGGTGGTGGAGTTGACACAGGTGTTATCCCAGGGTGGATTCATGGCGTACTTTTTTATATTGCTTTTTTTCATTTTTTCAAAATGATCAAAGTTCAGCATAATTGTTTTAGAGAAAATACCAATGTAGTGCTTGAAATGACGGCATCAGCTGAGCCATTAAAAAACAATGAAGCAGAAAAACCTTAGCTAAAATTCCTTCTGTTGAAGCTTTCTTAAACATTAATATTTTTCTCTGGTCTTAAAATCTATGAATAATTTTTTCATTTGGTGTTTATCTTCGAGTAGCTTTGACGTCTTTCCTATTGATACCTATCTACTTATTTTGCGTATTCAAAAGGGAGACCGCTAAAATAAATGACCTTATCGCAAAAAACTTTGTCGTGGTATATTGAGGTTTGTCTCTTAGTCATGATTTAGCACTTCAATGTTTTTTATTAGGTTTTTGGAAGGGTACAATTAAGACTAACAAAATAATTAACTCTTTGATGGGGATGAAAATGAAATATCAAAAAACGATTCTTATCCTGCAAGTAGCTGTGTTAGGTCTAACTGGATGCCAAAATATTCCTCACAAAGAATACACCATCAATCAATTCATGGAAACCACTTCAATTCGTGGGAGTAGTTTTTCACCTGATGAATCGGAAATACTCTTTTCAAGTAATGAAACAGGTGTCTTTAACGCCTATTCCATTCCGGTAAATGGAGGCGAAGCCACTGCAATTACACGTTCCACAGAGAATTCAATTTTTACCATCTCATTTTTTCCTCAAGATAAGCGAATCCTTTATCGTAGCGATCAAGGCGGTAATGAGATTTGGCATATCTATGTCAGAAATGAGAATGGGACGATAATAGACCTGACTCCTGGAGAAGACGAACGAGCCTTGTTCGCAGGCTGGTCAGATGATGAGCAAAGTTTTTTCTATACTTCGAATAAGCGTAATCCTAAATATATGGATGTTTACGAGATGAATATTGAAACTTTCAAGTCACAACTTGTTTTCAAAAATGACAAAGCCCTCAATTTTGGTGGGATGTCCAATGATAAACGGTATTTGGTGTTTGGCAAAACAGACACGCGGGATAATTCAAATATTTACATATATGATCTAAATAATAATAATCTAACACTCATTAGTGAACACGAAGGTGATATAAATCACCGCCCGACTGAGTTTTCAACCGACTCCAAACGACTTTATTATCTTACCGACAAAGACAGTGAATTTAATTATCTCGTTGAATATGATATTCGAACAGGTAGAAAAAGTTCTTTTCAAAAAGAATCCTGGGATATTTCTTACATGTATTTTTCTAAATCAGGAAAATATAGAGTCACAGGCATTAATCAAGATGCTCAAACCGTAATACAAGTTTTTGATACAGAAACAATGAAGTTAGTATCATTACCTGAGCTCCCTGCTGGTAATGTCACATCGGTAAGTATCTCAAAAAGTGAAAAACTGATGAGTTTTTATCATGGAGGAGCTAAGTCACCTTCAGATTTATTTGTCCATTCAATTGGAACCAAGAACTACAAAAGACTCTCAAATTCAATGAATCCTGAAATCAATCCATCCCATCTTGCTGAAGCGGAGGTGATAAGATATAAATCCTTTGATGGAAGAGAAATTCCTGCTATTTACTACAAACCCCCTCATGCAAAACGAAGTGAAAAAACACCCGGCTTGATATGGGTCCACGGTGGCCCTGGCGGTCAATCACGGTTAGGTTATCGGGCCCTCATTCAATACCTGGCTAATCACGGTTATGCCGTTCTTGCAGTAAATAATCGAGGCAGTAGTGGATACGGCAAAACTTTTCAGACGCTGGACGATCAGGCTCACGGCGAAGGAGATCTTGACGACTGTGTGGCTGCAAAAGAATATCTTGTTTCCACTGGTTACGTTGATAAAAATAAAATTGGCATTATAGGTGGCAGTTATGGCGGTTATATGGTAATGGCTGCGCTGGCTTTTAGACCTCAAGCTTTTGAGGTGGGCGTAAATATATTTGGCGTAACAAATTGGGTTCGCACCCTAAAAAGTATTCCCCCCTGGTGGGAAGCCTCAAGGCTATCCTTATATAAAGAACTGGGGAATCCAGAAACGCAGGAAGATTATCTTCGAAGTATTTCCCCACTTTTCCATGCAAAAAACATTGAAAAACCTGTCATAGTTCTACAAGGCGCTAATGACCCAAGAGTTCTGCAGATAGAATCAGATGAAATGGTGGAAGCTGTCAGGGCAAATGGAGTAAAAGCTGAATATATCGTCTTTGAAGATGAAGGACATGGTTTTGTTAAAAAGGAAAACCAAATCGCAGGTTATGAGGCAATATTGACATTTTTGGACAATATTCTCAATCCTGTAGAGCTTTCCTGGCCGGACAAAAACAATTAATTGTTATTGAATAAAGGATAATAACGGTTTAGCAAATACTAGAAGCTAAAACATCACATGCCGGATTCTTCAGTAATCTGATTTGACAATTAAGGATTTAAGGCTGCTAAAATAAAAAGTGGGGTTCATATAACAACTACATATAAAGAAGCAATTCAGCTTCTCAAAAAATATATTTCCATTAATACAGTCAATCCTCCGGGAGATGTGACACCTACGGCTGATTTTCTGAAGACTATATTAGAAAAAGAAAATATTCCTGTAAAGCTTTACTGGCCCGACAAATCGACAGGACGGGTAAATCTTCTTGCTCGCCTAGAGAGTACGGGTACTAAAAGACCTCTTCTTTTACTTCACCATATGGATGTTGTACCCGTGGATGAGCGAGGTTGGACCGTGGATCCTTTCGGTGAAGTTGAAAAAGACGGCTTTATTTATGGCAGGGGTGCTCTTGACATGAAGAACTACGGCATTGTACAGCTTATGTCAATGCTTCAACTAGCACGTCAGGGCATAGAATTAGAGCGAGACTTGTTGCTTTTGGCTGTCTGTGATGAAGAAATTGGTGGTGATTTGGGTGCAAAATGGATTGTGGAAAATCATTGGGATGATATGGCACCTGAATTCGTTTTGGACGAAGGAGGGTTTGGGACCGAAGGTTTTTTCACCGAAGACAATCGACTTATCTTTTCTGTGGGTGTTGCCGAAAAGCAAATGTACGCACTCAACTTATCCATTAAGCGACCGCCGGGACACGCATCTATGCCACCAATGGAAAATGCAAACTTCATTCTGTCTGAAGCGTTAGGTCGTGTCGCTACTTATGCCACACCAGAAAACCTCACTCCGGTAGCAAAAGAAATGGAGCATCGATTGGGCGGACTTGAGCATACAGTATACAACAATGCCGTCAGGAGAAACACTATATCACTCACCGTCTTGAAAGGATTTGTAGGTGATCCTCCGAAAACTAACGTGATCCCTGAAAAGTCAGAGGCAGTCCTAGACTGCCGCCTTCTCCCCGAACAGGACAAAGATGAGTTTATGAAAGAACTAAAAGAGGTCATTGATGATGATAGAATTATAATAACTCCAATTCTGGAACCAAAATCGGAATCCGTGGTTTCGCCTTATGATAGTGATCTTTTCCGGATAATTGAAGAAGAGACAGCTAAAATTTATCCTGAGTCTATTACAATCCCTCACCTAGTTATTTACGGAACTGACTCGAGATTCTTCCGTGAAAAAGGTGCAATTTGTTACGGCTTTTTCCCGGGACCAGTTAGCATGGAAGAGTACTCTCGAATCCATGGCAACGACGAGCGGATCAGAATAGAAAGTCTGAGCAAAGCGACGGATATCTACTGTAGTGTGGTAAAACGATTCTGCGAAAAACAGTAAAGAAAAATAATGCGATATAACAGGATGATTTTGACTTCCCTCATTGCAATGGTACCCGGGTTGGTTATTTCTCAACAACCCTCTAAAAAAGAATTGCGAAAACAGGTACGTGAATACCGTATTGCTCACGAACAGGAACTGTTCGATGAACTGGTGGAATGGCTCTCTATCCCCAATGTGGCAGACGATCTACCCAACATCAGAAAGTGCGCGGCGTGGCTGAAGTCTGCTATGGAACGGCGGGGAATCACGGCGAGAATTCTCGAAACGGGCGGAAGTCCTGTGGTCTATGGCGAGTTGAATGTACCGGGAGCTAATCGAACCATCATGTTCTATTCCCACTACGATGGCCAGCCTGTTGACCCGACGAAATGGATCGATATGGAACCGTTCACACCGACCATGCGCCCCGGCAAAATGGAAGCCGGATTCACAGAACCCAAACCCATCCCGTTGCCAAAAAAAGGCGAAAAGATTGATGAAGAGTGGCGCCTATACGCCCGTTCCGCCAGCGATGACAAATCTCCTATTACAGCACTGCTGGCTGCCATGGACGCTTTAAAATCGGCGGGCTTGAACTTTGGTGCCAATCTCAGGTTCATTTATGATGGTGAAGAGGAGGTCGGCTCACCGTTTTTACAATCTTTCGCTGAAAAAAATAGAGATCTTTTCGACACAGAAGTACTCTATGTCTGTGACGGCCCAATGTATTTCAGCAATCAGCCTACACTAAAGTTCGGTGCCCGGGGCATCACCACCATCGATATCACTGTTTACGGCCCCAACGTAAATGTTCACAGCGGCCACTACGGAAACTGGGCTCCCAACCCCGGCATCAAGCTGGCCCGTTTGCTCACCAGCATGAAACATGAAAACGGCAACGTCAAGATCAGAGGATTCTATGATACAGTAACGCCACTAAATCGGCGCGAGAAAGAAGCTCTAAAAACTATTCCCTCTTATGACGAAGAGATCAAACGGCTTTACGGTTTCGCACAGCCGGAAGGCCGTGGGGAGTCTCTTATGGAGAGGATTAATCTCCCTTCATTGAACATCCGTGGTTTGGAGAGTGCCTGGGTTGGTCCTCAAGCAAGAACGGTGATCCCCGCTGAAGCAACGGCCGCCATTGACATCAGAATGGTTAAAGGAAATGATCCAGATGATATGGTTTACAAAGTGATTGAACATGTAAAGCGGAAAGGCTTTCATGTGGTTTCTGAAGATCCCGGTCAGGACACACGAATGAAATACGCTGACATAGCAAAGATCGTTAAGCGGGGTGGTTACCCCGCGTCTCGTACATCCATGGATCTGGAAATCTCGCGACTCACCATTGAGGCTCTTTCAGATTACCACGATAAACCGGTGGTGCTTATCCCCACAAGCGGTGGTTCCGTCCCCCTCTATATCTTCACTCAAATGCTGGATGTCCCCACTATCAGCGTCCCCATCGTCAATCACGACAACAACCAGCATCAGCCCAATGAGAACATTCGCATGGGCCACTACTGGCAAGGAATTGAAACTCTGGCTGCACTGCTGGTTTATGTGAAATGAAACGGAGAAGATTTCCCCTCTACTTTCTTCCATAGCAAACCAACTTCAATGAGAATAATCCCATGAGATTTCTTGAAGTCACGGTCATATTGCTCTCCGCTACTCTTGTGATGAACATCGCCATAGCGAAATCCCGGCGAAAAGGGACAAGCCCTCTACTTCTGATCACGATTCTTACTACTTTTCTCCACTTTTTCATTGAAGGTTACCGGTGGCAGATGGTACCGTTATATTTACTTCTTGGGCTTATCACCTTGGTCAGAAACAAGGAGTCTGAAAAAATTGTTACAGCGGTAGTATCCATCATCTGGGTTTTCTCTGTTTTACTCCCGGCAGCAGTTCCCGTTGTTAAATTGCCAAAACCCACAGGGCCCTTTAAGATCGGAACAACCATATTCCATTGGACCGACACCACCCGCACCGAATGGTTCACAGAGGAACCTGACGATCTTAGAAAGATGATGATACAATTGTGGTATCCGGCTGAGAATAGCTCCAGCAACAAAGTGTCACCCTACATTGATCATATTGATCTTCGTGCTCAGGCTATTGCTGATCGAGTGGGCCTACCATCTTTCATGCTAGACCATCTCCACCTTGTGAAAACACATTCACTCATAGAGGCTCGCCCCATTGAGAGCAAGGAGCTATTTCCCCTCATCATCTTTTCCCACGGGCTGGGGGGTATGCGTACCCAGAACACTGTCCTTATGGAGGAACTTGCCAGTAACGGCTATGCGGTGGTGGCTATGGATCATCCTTACGATGCAAACATGACTGTTTTTCCCCTGAATAGTGAGGCATCTGTCGAAAGAATTGCCGATTATCGATCGGCCATACCTGAAGGTACGGCCGATTCGGTCTGGCTGGAGATCCGTAACCGCCAGCTGAACACTCGCATTGCGGATGTACTTTTTATCCTTCAACAACTGGAGGCTGTCAACACACCTCTCCTTTCCCGCATCAACTTTCAAAAGATCGGAATTGCTGGCCACTCATTTGGCGGAGCCACGGCTGTCCTTTCCGCTATGCAGGACAACAGGTTCAAAGCTGCTGTAGCTCTTGATGGATGGTTTGTCCCCTTCGCCATTCCGGACGCTGAAGCCAAGATGGACGTCCCATTTCTTTATGTCGGCCAGATGTCATGGAAAAGCTGGAACGAACAACGTCACAGACATTACCTTGATCTTATCATGTCCCAGAGCGGAGAAAACGCGTATCACCTCTCCATAATAGGATCCAAACACTACGATTATGCTGACATGCCCTTATTTTCCCCAATTATGCAAATCTTGGGTCTTGTCGGTTTTCCAGATGGTCGAAAAATGGTAAAAATTGTGAATCGAAGTACTCTGCAATTCTTCAATCAATTCGTCCGGGGCAACACTACAATTGATTTCTCAAATTTGCGATTTTCTTCCTCCATCCTAATACGGAGGGGACTGGCAACTTCTTCTTGATGACTCAGATGCTCAGTCCTATCCTCTCCGCTTCTTCTACTGAGAAGGAGAAGATAGCAGACCGATGAAAACCGGATACCAGAAAGTTGGGATTTGGCTGGGCCCCTTGGTCGGCATTGTGCTGATATTACTGCCACATCCGGAGGCCATGTCGCTTCCTGCGTGGCGGACAGTAGCTGCAGGGGGCTGGATGGCCATCTGGTGGTGTACGGAAGCAGTGCCTGTTGCAGTGACGGCTATTCTGCCTCTTGCTCTCTTTCCTCTTCTTGGAATCGGTGACATTAAAATGGTTGCTACGCCTTATGCCAATCCTATAATCTATCTCTTTATGGGTGGTTTTGTCATTGCTCTAGCTATCGAACGGTGGAACCTTCACAAACGCATGGCTCTTACTATCCTCACTTCCGTGGGAAACAGCGGTCGGTCACTTATCGCCGGTTTTATGCTTGCAAGTGCCTCAATCAGTATGTGGGTAATGAATACGTCTACCACATTAATGCTACTACCCATTGGCGTCTCTATCGTCAAGATCGTTTCCGAGACAGCTGATGAAGTGAGCAAAGAGGAAAAACACAACTTCCAGCTAGCCTTGTTATTGGGTATCGCCTACAGCGCCACCATTGGCGGAATGTCGACACTAGTGGGAACAGCTCCAAACGCACTCCTGGCCGGTTTCATGAAAGAGAACGGTTTCGGCGAGATTGGATTTGGACAGTTTATGCTTGTGGGCTTCCCGCTAACGATCTGTATGCTGCCTCTCTCATGGTTTGCACTTACACGAATCGTATTTCCCGTGAACTTCGTCACTTCCCCCGAAACTCGCCGTGTGTTAAGAGAGATGCGAGCTGACCTCGGTCCTATGAGTATCTCTGAAAAACGGGTAGCAGTTGTTTTTGCTATAGCTGCATTTACATGGATGACCCGACCCTTGCTAAACACTTTGCCCGGATTATCCGGACTGTCCGATGCAGGTATTGCGATGATCGCTGCCATTGTCCTCTTTCTCATACCAAGCGGCCAATCGGATGATCCATATCTCATGAAATGGGAGATCATGCCAAACCTGCCGTGGGGTCTTTTACTCCTATTCGGGGGGGGGCTGAGTCTCGCTTCTTCAGTAACCCGAACCGGTCTTGCCGATTGGATTGGAAATAGTCTCATTGTTCTGGGGGAGGCTGGAACTATAGTACTCGTAGTGGTTATTACAACACTCATCGCGTTCTTGACAGAACTCACGAGTAACACTGCTACAACAGGAACCTTTCTTCCTGTTGTAGCCGCGTTGGCCATCGGCATCAATGTGAACCCATTGATCTTTACCCTCCCAGCTGCCCTAGCCGCCAGCTGTGCTTTCATGCTGCCCGTAGCCACGCCACCGAACGCAATCGTTTATGGATCGGGATACATCCGAATTCCGGAAATGGCGAAAGCGGGGTTATTACTGAACATTATAGGAATCGTTGTACTATCCATCATTGCCCTCGTCATCGCCCCGGTGGCGTTTAGTTAATTAGAAAGTCAAGTGACCCAAAACATCTATCTGAGAAAACAGTTATTCAGAAGAACTCTAAAGAATCTACCCTACCTCATTTGGGCAATTGGTGGCGTGTGGGGACAGACCTATTTCCCACCCTACGGCCAATGGGAAAGACAACAGCCAAAGGACGTGGGAGTGAATTCCCGGCTTCTGGAGCGTGCTGTGAAGTTTGCCATTGAACATGAAAACCAAGCGCCAAGAAAACTGGAAGATTTTATTAAGTCCACACTCACTCAGGAACCTCACGGTGATATCATCGGCCCCACAAAAGAGCGGGGAGATATGACAGGACTTATTGTCAAGGATGGCTATATCATCACCGAATGGGGAGATATTGATCGTGTCGATATGACATTTAGTGTCACCAAAACATATTTATCCACTACTGTGGGACTTGCCTATGACCGGGGGATGATACGGGATGTTAAAGATCGTGCTCAAGAATATTTACCTACTAATCATTTCACTGGGGAACACAATAGTAAGATCACCTGGGATCACCTGCTCCGGCAAACAAGTGACTGGCGCGGAACCCTATGGGACAAGCCGGACTGGGCCGACAGACCTCCATGGGACGCTTCATGGGATGAGATGCAAAATCAGCCTCTTAACGAACCGGGTAGCCATTATAAGTACAATGATGTCCGGGTTAATCTCTTGGCTCTGGCTGCATTGCATGTTTGGCGGAGGCCCCTTCCGCAGATACTCCGAGAATATGTGATGGATCCCATTGGCGCCTCCAACACGTGGCGGTGGCACGGATATGAGAATTCCTGGGTGCTCATGGATGGCCAGATGATGCAATCTGTCAGCGGCGGTGGTCACTGGGGAGGTGGCATGTGGATCAATGCTCTGGATCATGCCCGCTTTGGATATCTTTTCTTACGGGAAGGAGAATGGAATGGCCGGCGTATTATATCAGACAAATGGGTGAAGATGGCAAGAACACCCGGGCCCGCTAATCCTCGCTATGGTTATATGAACTGGTTTTTAAATACCCCGGTTGAAAGGGATGGCAAAACCACCTTGGCTATCCCAGCAGCACCGAAGTCAACTGTCACTAGCTATCGAACGGTGGAACCTTCACAAACGCATGGCTCTTACTATCCTCACTTCCGTGGGAAACAGCGGTCGGTCACTTATCGCCGGTTTTATGCTTGCAAGTGCCTCAATCAGTATGTGGGTAATGAATACGTCTACCACATTAATGCTACTACCCATTGGCGTCTCTATCGTCAAGATCGTTTCCGAGACAGCTGATGAAGTGAGCAAAGAGGAAAAACACAACTTCCAGCTAGCCTTGTTATTGGGTATCGCCTACAGCGCCACCATTGGCGGAATGTCGACACTAGTGGGAACAGCTCCAAACGCACTCCTGGCCGGTTTCATGAAAGAGAACGGTTTCGGCGAGATTGGATTTGGACAGTTTATGCTTGTGGGCTTCCCGCTAACGATCTGTATGCTGCCTCTCTCATGGTTTGCACTTACACGAATCGTATTTCCCGTGAACTTCGTCACTTCCCCCGAAACTCGCCGTGTGTTAAGAGAGATGCGAGCTGACCTCGGTCCTATGAGTATCTCTGAAAAACGGGTAGCAGTTGTTTTTGCTATAGCTGCATTTACATGGATGACCCGACCCTTGCTAAACACTTTGCCCGGATTATCCGGACTGTCCGATGCAGGTATTGCGATGATCGCTGCCATTGTCCTCTTTCTCATACCAAGCGGCCAATCGGATGATCCATATCTCATGAAATGGGAGATCATGCCAAACCTGCCGTGGGGTCTTTTACTCCTATTCGGGGGGGGGCTGAGTCTCGCTTCTTCAGTAACCCGAACCGGTCTTGCCGATTGGATTGGAAATAGTCTCATTGTTCTGGGGGAGGCTGGAACTATAGTACTCGTAGTGGTTATTACAACACTCATCGCGTTCTTGACAGAACTCACGAGTAACACTGCTACAACAGGAACCTTTCTTCCTGTTGTAGCCGCGTTGGCCATCGGCATCAATGTGAACCCATTGATCTTTACCCTCCCAGCTGCCCTAGCCGCCAGCTGTGCTTTCATGCTGCCCGTAGCCACGCCACCGAACGCAATCGTTTATGGATCGGGATACATCCGAATTCCGGAAATGGCGAAAGCGGGGTTATTACTGAACATTATAGGAATCGTTGTACTATCCATCATTGCCCTCGTCATCGCCCCGGTGGCGTTTAGTTAATTAGAAAGTCAAGTGACCCAAAACATCTATCTGAGAAAACAGTTATTCAGAAGAACTCTAAAGAATCTACCCTACCTCATTTGGGCAATTGGTGGCGTGTGGGGACAGACCTATTTCCCACCCTACGGCCAATGGGAAAGACAACAGCCAAAGGACGTGGGAGTGAATTCCCGGCTTCTGGAGCGTGCTGTGAAGTTTGCCATTGAACATGAAAACCAAGCGCCAAGAAAACTGGAAGATTTTATTAAGTCCACACTCACTCAGGAACCTCACGGTGATATCATCGGCCCCACAAAAGAGCGGGGAGATATGACAGGACTTATTGTCAAGGATGGCTATATCATCACCGAATGGGGAGATATTGATCGTGTCGATATGACATTTAGTGTCACCAAAACATATTTATCCACTACTGTGGGACTTGCCTATGACCGGGGGATGATACGGGATGTTAAAGATCGTGCTCAAGAATATTTACCTACTAATCATTTCACTGGGGAACACAATAGTAAGATCACCTGGGATCACCTGCTCCGGCAAACAAGTGACTGGCGCGGAACCCTATGGGACAAGCCGGACTGGGCCGACAGACCTCCATGGGACGCTTCATGGGATGAGATGCAAAATCAGCCTCTTAACGAACCGGGTAGCCATTATAAGTACAATGATGTCCGGGTTAATCTCTTGGCTCTGGCTGCATTGCATGTTTGGCGGAGGCCCCTTCCGCAGATACTCCGAGAATATGTGATGGATCCCATTGGCGCCTCCAACACGTGGCGGTGGCACGGATATGAGAATTCCTGGGTGCTCATGGATGGCCAGATGATGCAATCTGTCAGCGGCGGTGGTCACTGGGGAGGTGGCATGTGGATCAATGCTCTGGATCATGCCCGCTTTGGATATCTTTTCTTACGGGAAGGAGAATGGAATGGCCGGCGTATTATATCAGACAAATGGGTGAAGATGGCAAGAACACCCGGGCCCGCTAATCCTCGCTATGGTTATATGAACTGGTTTTTAAATACCCCGGTTGAAAGGGATGGCAAAACCACCTTGGCTATCCCAGCAGCACCGAAATCAACTGTCACTTTTCGAGGAGCGGGATCCAACATAATTTATATAGATTGGGACAATGATCTTTTGGTGGTTGTACGGTGGATCGATCGCAGACACTTCAATGAGTTCATTGAAAAAGTACTCGCATCCATCAAAGATTAAATTTTAATTCATACTCTAGGAGGATTGGACATGAAGAACTATACAATTATTTCATTGGTGGCATTATCGCTTCTCACTGCACAGACAACAACGGTTGAACGCCAGGCCGCCAGTGATATTATCAAAAAAATCGACCAATTGCAGTCAAAGATTCAGCCTACACAAACGGCAAAAGAGATGGCGGCAAAAAAAGATCGAAATAGAGACAAACTTCTGAAAAGAGTAGAAACACTTTGGGACAGTCAGTTCCGTGATCTGTCTGACCATATAGGGCAGAACCCTGAAATCGGTTTCCAGGAATATGAGTCCGTAGACACTCTGACCAAAGTTCTTCAAAACTTCGGTTTTTCAGTAACAACAGGCCAGGCAGGTTTGGAAACAGCATTTGTTAGTGAGTGGAAATCTCCGGCTAAGGGAAAGGGGCCTACCGTTGGCCTTTTCGCCGAGTATGACGCCCTCCGCGGTACTAAAGAACCGTTTCACGGTTGTCAGCACAACGGTCAGAGTCCGGCAGCTTTTGCCAGCGCCGTAGCCCTCGCCGAGTTCATGGAAAAACAAAAGCTCCCCGGAACAATAAAGATTTTCGGAACACCCGCTGAAGAAATGGGACCACCGGCCAAAGTGACAATGTTTGAGGCAGGTGTTTTTGACGGTACTGATCTCATCGTTCGCAGTCACGGTACGAGTGAGACTACACGGAATAAACCGGGCTTTGGCGTTTGTTGTCTTAACATCAATCAAGTAAAATATATTTTTGAAGGACGCCCGGCCCATCAGCGCAGTTCCTGGAACGGTCGTAATGCCCTTACAGCTGCTGTACAGTTTTACACCACTGTGGATCATCTGCGTCCCACATTCCGGCCAGAGGCGGTCATCCAAGGGGTTATCCCCGAAGGCGGCGTGGCACCTAATGTTGTCCCCGACCGAGCTGTCGTGGATTACTACATTCGCTACCCCGATGAAATTTACCTCGCTCATATAGATGCCATGATTGCCAATGCCGCCCGTGCCGCCGCTCTGGCTACAGGCACAAAAGTGACTATCGACCGATATGGTGAATACAGAGACGGAATTACGGTTGGTTCTCTGGAAGAGCTGGCTTTTGCCTATGCAGAAAAACTTAATGCTCCTGAGATTAATCCCGAACCACAGCGGCCAGCCGGTTACGAAGAGACCGGTTTCGTCACAAGAAAAATCCCCGGCGTTAGCGTCAGTGTTTACAGTTCGTCAGCGCCAGGGCACTCCTATGAGCGTTGGCTCGATTCCATGAAAGAGGTGGGTCACACTGGTTTCCTGCTGGACGCAAAAGTAATGGCGGCTATCCTTTATCACTATTTGACGGATGATGGATTCAAAAAATCCGTTCACATGGAGCACGAAACCATGGCCGGGCTGTTCAACGACTATCTTGATGCACTGAAAGAAGCATACAAAGATGAATTGGGAGATACGTCGAAGTAGCGGATGAAAAAAGTTGATTATAAGAAAGAATTAAAGCACCTCTACGGTTCGTCTTCAAAAAAAGTCGTCATAGTCGAGGTTCCTTCCATGAATTACTTCATGGTGGATGGGGAGGGTGGACCCGCCGCAGAAAGCTACCAGCAGGCCATTGAAGCACTGTACGGTCTCTCATTCACGGTAAAGCTTGATGTAAAAAAAGGCGTCGGCCCGGATTATACGGTCATGCCACTGGAAGGGCTTTGGTGGGCAAAAGATATAACAGCGTTTTCCGCGGATAGAAAAGACGAATGGCAATGGAAAATGATGATCATGCAACCAGATCATGTCACCGCCAAACATGTGAATGCGGCCACAAAACAACTCAGGGAAAAGAAAAATCCGTTGGCACTAGACAAGATACGATTTGAGTCCTACCATGAAGGTCCCTCAGTTCAAATCTTGCACATCGGGCCTTATGATGACGAAGGCCCCACAATTGCACAAATGCACAAGTTCATTGATGAGAATGGCTATCAGCTCCACATGAAGCACCACGAAATCTATCTTAGTGATCCACGAAGATCGAAACCGGAAAAATTGAAAACTGTCTTACGTCAACCAATAACGAAGACTTGACAATGCAAATTCGGATTCAGTGGCCACAAGGAGAAATCACTGCCAATCTTGAAGATAGCCCTACCTCGCGGGCTTTATTATATGCTCTCCCATTTGAATCGTCTGCCAACACCTGGGGAGATGAGATCTATTTCTCGGTGCAACTATCGGCTGATCTGGAAAAGGACGCTCATCAGGTGGTGAATCCCGGCACTGTCTGTTTCTGGACGGAAGGAAGCGCCCTAGCCATCCCTTTCGGCCCTACACCCATCTCGGAGGGAAACGAATGCCGGCTGGTAACAGCGTGTAATGTCTTGGGAAAAGTAGAGGGAAATCCAAAAACACTGAGTTCAGTCATCTCAGGAGCGACTATTTCTGTGGAGCTCTGCACAAATTAATCGGGCATTTTTTTATATCCATTAGAGGCAACTCATATAAATAAACTGTGAGCCTTCGTGGTCTTTTTCACTTAGGAGTAATCTACATTGCCTGGGGCAGTACCTACCTCGCCATCCGGGTGGCTGTACGGGAAGGGTCAGGATTCCCACCTCTTATTATGTCCGCCACGCGTGTGTTTGCTGGGAGCCTCATTCTGTTCGTGCTGGTGGCTCTTTTCCGGAAAGGTAGAATAATCCCGAAAGGGAAGGAATTGACCGTGGTGGCAATATCAGGTCTGCTTTTGTGGTTAGGCGGGAACGGTTTTGTGGCCATTGCGGAAACAAGGGTCCATTCTGCTTACACTGCAGTCATCATCGGGGTAACACCTCTCTGTGTTGCCATAATGGAATCATTCCTTGATCGTCGTAAACCTTCTATCGCTT
Source organism: Candidatus Neomarinimicrobiota bacterium (assembly GCA_012964825.1). Taxonomy (NCBI): domain Bacteria; kingdom Pseudomonadati; phylum Fidelibacterota; species Fidelibacterota bacterium. The sequence goes on along the minus strand of DTTI01000084.1, from coordinate 137,303 downwards.
TATTGGGATCCTTATTCATTGGAATTGGTGGTCTGGCAGTTATAAACGGTCCGGCACTTGTAAGCGGAAATATCGGCGATTTGTGGGCTGCAGGAATACTTATCATCGCCTGTATCAGCTGGGGGGCGGGTTCAATTATCCAAGGCAGAAACAAGATAGGTATCACACCTGAAGCGAGCTCAGCTTGGCAACAAATGAGTGGGGCTTTGGGACTTACATTTTGTGCCATCCTTATCAGCGAACCTCTCCCCAATCCCACAAATGAAGCATGGCTGGCCTGGGGTTATCTGGTGATCTTTGGTTCGGTGATCGCATTTACATCTTATGTAAAAGCACTGAGGTTACTTCCCACAGGGATCGTCATGACCTACGCCTACGTCAATCCGGTGATTGCTATTACCCTAGGATGGATTATTTTGGATGAACCTATTACACGGTTTACCATCGGCGGGACGCTTCTGGTCGTGCTGGGTGTAATGGGCATTTTCAGGGAAAAGAAGCGTGCAGCCTGACCGTCAACGCTTTTATTTTGCCAGCTCTGTAACTACATTTTACACACAGTGCGAGTAAAAGAAAAATGAGTATCAATGTTAAAAGAGATTAATAATATCACATGCTTCATACTGATCTCGATGGTCTCTATGGCCAGTTCGGAGACCAAACGAGCCATGACCATCGTTGACCTGATTAATGTGCCTTCTTTGGGAGATCCCCAGTTATCACCTAATGGCATCCAACTGCTTTACACACTTTCAGAATCCGACTGGGAAAAGAACAAACGGGTTAGCCACATCTGGAGAATCAACACGGACAGCACAAGCCCGATTAAGATGACAAATGGTGAGAATGGAGAAAGTTCGCCCCGGTGGTCTCCTGACGGTTCTATCATCGCCTTCATCACAAAAAGGGGTGAATCAGACGACACAGAAAATCAAATCTTTCTCATCAGTAATCGCGGTGGTGAAGCTGAGCCACTGACTGAAAATGAGACAGGCATCTCAAACATTCAATGGTCGCCCGATAGCAAATTCATCTATTTCCTGACCAACGATGCTAAAAGTGACGAAGAAAAGGAGCGGGAAAAAGCGAAGGATGATGTCTTTGCCTTTGATGAGAACTATCAGCAGAAGCACCTTTGGAAAATATCCCTCGGCAGTAAAGAAAGCAGTCGAATTACTGAAGGTGACTTTTCCATCACGAGTTACAAACTTTCCAGGGATGGAACAAAGATCGCTCATCATCGGGGACCCAATCCACTATATGGCTCAGCCAACCATAACGAAGTGTGGGTGATGAACGCAGATGGTACAGGTGCAATTCAGATTACAAACAACAATGTATCAGAACAAGGTGCTCAACTGTCACCCGATAACGCCACAATTCTGTTCACCAGTTTTTCCAACGAAGAGTTTGAATTCTATTATAATGATAACATCTTCCTAGCTCCTGCAAAAGGAGGCAAACACAAACTGATGCTAAAAAAGATGCCCCATGAGGTTGGAAGCACCACATGGTCTAAAGATGGGAAGAGTATCTACTTCACTGCCAACACAGGAGTCAGAACGGAGCTGTTCTCAGTTACTGTAAAAGGAGAAAAGCTCGCTCAGTTAACCAAAGGTGACCATGCTCTCAGGAGCTTCAGATATTATCCCAGACTTGACCGTTTTGTGTTCGGCATGAGTGAACAGACAAACGTCGGTGATATTTATTCCCTTGAAAACAAGCGTCGTGCTTTCCCACAGAAACTCACCAAAGTTTATAACTATCTAAACAATGAATTTCGCCTGCCGAAACAAGAAGCTATCCAGTGGAAAGGAACAGATGGTGTCATGGTGGAAGGTTTGCTCTACTATCCACTCGATTATGAGAAAGGAAAGAGTTCCCCTCTTTGTGTCCAAACCCACGGTGGTCCGGCAGCTTCAGATAAGTTCGGCTTTGGGAGCTGGAGTAGATATGTTCAAGTCCTCACATCAAGAGGATGGATGGTCTTCAAACCTAACTACAGGGGCAGCACTGGTTATGGAGACGACTATCTTAGAGACATGGTTGGTCACTACTACAGACAGTCTCATCTGGATGTGATGACAGGTGTAGATTATCTTATAGAAAAAGGTCTCGCTGACGGCGACCGAATGGTGAAGATGGGATGGAGTGGTGGTGGCCACATGACAAACAAGATCATCACACACACGGACCGCTTCAAAGCTGCTTCATCAGGGGCCGGAGCTGTGAACTGGATCTCCATGTATGCCCAGAGTGATGTTCGTATTTACCGGACACCGTGGTTCGGTGGCACCCCTTGGCAAAAGGATGCTCCCATAGATGCCTACTGGGATCACTCTCCGTTGAAAGATATCTCGAAAGTGACAACACCCACACTTGTTCTTGTGGGTGAAAATGATGTTCGTGTCCCTATGCCACAATCTGTAGAACTTTACAGAGCTCTCAAATCCAACGGAGTCCCAACCCATCTTTATGTGGCACCTCGGGAACCCCACGGCTGGCGAGAATTGAGGCACGAACTATATAAAGTGAATATTGAACTTGATTGGTTTGAGAAGTATGCATTAGATCGGGAGTATTCTTGGGAAGAAGCTCCGATTGACACTGATCAAGAGCAGTAATTCAAACTCTATTAAATAAATAAAAAAGCTGGTATCCGGCCCTTTTTTATTTTCGGTAGGACTTTCACATTTTTCTTTTTCGACCACCACCGTAAACTTAATCTTTCCTTAAGGAGAAATATTGAACGGTTCTTTATTACCAAAATGATGGTAGCGGGATTTTTCTTTTTTCACACACCGGATGTGGGCCGGTTTTGCCGCAATGAGCGGAATAAATTCTAGCACTACCTTTTCTCCTTCAGTTTTTTCACCTATCAATCCGTCCACCTTGTCATTAAATGACTGAAAAAAGTCATTCTACTTCCTTAACTGTCATTGTCGGCGCTCAGTGGGGCGACGAAGGAAAAGGAAAAATCACCGATTATTTCGCTGGCGACTGCGACTATGTGGTCAGGTTTCAGGGAGGAAACAATGCTGGACATACGGTCATCGTTGAAGGAGAAGTGTACAAGTTACACCACATCCCTTCGGGCGTCCTCTACTCTCACCCAGTCTCTGTCATTGGGAATGGCGTGGTGATCAATCCGAAAGGGCTTATTGAAGAGATCGAATCTTTGAAAGGTCGGGGCGTGGAACCAAACCTGAAGGTGAGTGACAGGGCCCATGTTATCATGCCGTATCACATTGTTATGGACGATTGCCTCACCGGCCACCAAGGTGATTTGGCTGCAGGCAGTACAAAACGCGGGATCGCTCCTGTTTATGCGGATAAAGCCTATCGTCATGGAATCCGCATGGGCGATCTTTTGGAGCCAGCTATTTTTGAAGAAAAACTCCAAAGAGCCTATCAGTTTAACAAAAAAGTGGTGACGAAAGCTTTTGAAGCAACCTTCGATCTAGCTTTGGAGGATATTTACACCGACTATCTAAGCTACGGTGAAACGTTAAAAAATTATATATGTGACACACAAGTGGATCTATATACGGCTTATCGTGACGGAAAATCCTTCCTGTTAGAGGGCGCACAGGGGGTTTCCCTTGATCTCGACCATGGTCTCTATCCTCACACCACAAGCTCCAACACGGTTGCCGGCCAGATCAATGTGGGGACGGGAATCGGTTTTAATGGGCAGCATCGTATTATCGGTGTGGCGAAAGCTTATGTAAGTCGCGTTGGCATTTCCCCGTTTCCCACGGAGCTGGATGGTGACGAAGCTAAACTGCTCCGAGAGAAAGGACAGGAGTATGGCACCACCACCGGCAGGCCCCGCAGAGTTGGGTTTCTTGATCTGGTCCAACTGAGGCAGGCCGTGCGAGTTAATGGCCTTACGGAAATTGCCCTGACAAAAATCGATGTTCTGTGCGGTTTAAATAAATTGAAAGTGTGTCCCACTTATACTATCGGAGAAGAAAAGGTAACGGAAATGCCCGGCAGTCTGGGAAAGATGCGCCAAGCTATTCCGGAATACAGCACTCTTTCAGGTTGGCCTGAATTAAGTGAAAAAGAAATTGAATCTCACTGTACAAAAGGATACGACCATCTGCCCAGAACAATGAAAGACTATATCAATTTTATCGAGGAAGAAGTGAAATGCCCCGTCACCATCATTTCCCTAGGACCTCAAAGACACCAGACCATCTTGAGGTAACTGTTGTCCTTCGAGAACGAAACATTTGACTTCAACGCACTTTCAGAAACCGAAATAGAATCAACACTTCAGACAAACGGTCTGGCCCTGAAAGTTGATGAAGCGCTTCGAATACAGAATGATATCCTGGGCCGGCCCCCTACCCTAACCGAATGTGTTCTCTGGTCTATCCAAGGATCTGAACATTCCTCCTATAAAAGTAGCCGTTCCCACCTATCACAATTTGTGACCAATGGACCTACCGTTATTCTGGGCCCTAAAGAAGATGCGGGAATAGTTTCTATCGCCATGGATAAGAAGGGGCGACGATACGGTGTTGTAATGAGCCATGAATCTCACAATCACCCATCCCAAATCGTCCCCTATGAGGGAGCAGCAACGGGCATCGGCGGCAATGTAAGGGATGTTTGCTGTATGGGAGCCCAGGTCATTGCTGTTGCAGATGCTCTTCGGTTTGGTGATATCAACTCCCCGAAAACAAAGTGGATCCATGATGGTGTGGTGGCGGGTATCGCCGGTTACGGCAATCCCCTTGGTGTTCCCAACATATGCGGTGATCTTTACTATGATGAAGGCTACAATGACAACTGTCTTGTTACAGTAGTAACGCTGGGGGTGGTACGGGAGGATGAGATGATTCACTCAGCCGTTCCGAAGAATTCTGATGGCTATCACCTTATTCTCATTGGCAAGCCGACGGATAACAGCGGCTTCGGCGGCGCCAGCTTTGCCTCTCTGGAACTGAATGAAGATGAAAAAGAATCAAAAAAAGCAGCGGTTCAGGAACCGAACGCCTTTCTGGAAAGACATATTCTGAAAGCAACTTACGCCCTGTTTGAAATTTTGAGAGAGAAAAAACTTTATGACAAGGTCGGTTTCAAGGATCTTGGTGCCGGCGGTATCGCCTGTGCCTCTGTAGAACTAGCCGACAATACTGGTCTGGGTGCCGAAGTGTTTCTAGAAAAGGCTCATATAAGTATGGAGAATCTTCACCCGTCCGTGATCCTGTGTTCAGAAACACAGGAAAGGTTCATGTGGGCGGCCCATCCTGATATTTCGGATATGATTGTAAAGCACTATAATGAAGTTTTTGCCCTGCCGTCAGTTTCCCGAGGTGCCAAAGCCCACATTATAGGTAAAGTGCGCGCGGATGGACAATATATCGTCCATAGCAACGGAACGACTCTTGTGGATGCACCAGCATCACAAGTGACAAAAGGGTTCCTCTATCATAGAAATTATGAAGCGCCGAAACGCACCTTCAACGAACCAGATCTGCCGAAGCCAAAAGACTATAATAGAACACTGCTTTCAATCCTGTCGCACGAAAATGTTGCATGTCGAGATGTAGTTTTTGAGAGCTATGACAAGCAGGTACAAGGCCGGACTGTCATTGAATCGGGGGAAAGCGATGCCGGTGTAATGCAACTGTTTAACGATGATAATTATCCTAAAGAGATCCAGAATACGGGAATCGCCCTCTCAACCGATCACAATCCACGGTATGGCAAAATCTCACCTTACTGGTGTGCGGTGAACGCAGTAGTAGAAGCTATGAGGAATGTAGCTGCTGTAGGCGCCACACCACAGGCCATCACCGACTGCCTATGTTTTGGAAATCCAGAAAAGCCCGATCAAATGTGGCAGTTCGTTGAAGCTGTCAGGGGAGTGGCAGAAACATGCAAATCTATAACACTGAAGGAATATCCGGAACACCCCGTCCCTGTAATTGGAGGAAATGTTTCCTTCTACAATGAATCTCGAAACGGCGCCATCCCACCCAGTCCCATCATCAGCTGTCTAGGCAAGCTAACTGATGTAAACAAAGCAATCACCATGAGTTTTCAGGAAAAAGATTCCGTTATTCTCCTGGTTGGAACACGCAAAGATGAATTGGGCGGCAGTGTCTACTACAGTCTTCACAATGAGTTAGGTGCCAATGTTCCTAAACCAGATCTAGAAGAAGTGAAAAATCAGATTGTTGCCTTGACGGATTGCATAGATAAAAACCTCCTACTTTCTTGCCATGACATTTCAGAGGGAGGTGTAGCAGTAGCCTTGGCTGAAATGACATTTGGAAATGAGATAGGTTGTGAAGTGACAGTTCCCGGTGATCTGTCCACTGAAACACTTCTGTTCTCTGAAACAGGGGGGTTCGTGGTAGAAACTATCCCAGACAATGAAAAAAAAGTAAAAAGCTATTTCGAAAAACAGAGACTGGAGATAACACAGGTTGGCTCCACCACAGATGAGGGATCTCTAAAGATTAATAAGGTCGTACAGTTGCCCGTCTGTGAAGCAAAAGAGGCGTGGGTCAACGGACTAAGAAACAGACTATAAAAAAAGAAAATGTTGGGAAAAATAAAAGACAAAGTCATCTTCGAGACCATCAAGAAACGATATACAAATTCTGTCCCTTTTCATGCATTACTAGGCCTGAAGGTCTCAAAATTTGATTTTGAGTCAGCTGAAATAACTCTTTCAGACAAGAAAGAATTATTGGGTAATGTAGCACAGGAGTCCCTTCATGGCGGTGTCACTGCTTCAGTCCTGGATTCTATTGGAGGACTTGTAGCTATAGGTAATTTTCTTTCCCGGGAAAAAGATCAGTCATCTGATTATATAAAAAATCGTATCAGTCGCATGGGGACCATCGATTTGCGGGTCGACTATCTGCTCCCAGGAAAGGGCAGGAATTTCACCGCCACAGGACGTGTGATCCGTGCCGGCAAAAGGGTGACCGTCTGCCGCATGGAAATGCACAACGATGAGAATGACTGTATCGCTCTGGGAACTGGCACCTACCTATGGAGCAAATAAATTGAACGTAAACAAAGTAGACTACAAATCAGCAGGTGTAGACATTGATGCAGGAAATGATGCGGTGGAACGTATTAAGGATGGTGTTAAATCTACTTTTACGAGCAGTGTGCTGACAGAGGTTGGTAGTTTCGGTTCTCTTTATGATCTTAAATCAGTTCTTGAGAACTATGAAAACCCCGTCCTAGTCCAAAGCATTGACGGCGTGGGCACCAAGGTCATTATCGCCCGGAAACTGGGGAAATTTGATACCATCGGCATGGATCTGGTGAGCGCTTGTGCCAATGATATTCTCGTCATGGGCGCCCGCCCTCTCACCTTTCTCGATTATATTGCCAATGACCGGCTAAAGCCGGGGATCATTGAAGAAATTGTACGTGGGATGGTAACGGCGTGTCGCGATACGGGTGTCTCTTTGGTTGGCGGCGAAACCGCTGAAATGCCCGACACATACTTACCAGGTGAACATGACCTTGTGGGTGTTATAACCGGCGTGGTGGAAAAGGACAGGATCATTACCGGTCAATCCATACGGCCCGGCGATCTGGTGCTTGGGTTACCATCCAACGGACTGCATACCAATGGTTATTCTTTTGCCCGGAAACTTTTCTTTGAATTGGGAAGATATGACGTAAATGATACTCTTCCGGAATTGGAAAAATCTGTGGGGCTCACTTTACTTGAACCCCACATTAATTATACGAACCATCTGTTTGCAGCGCTTGATAATGGGATTGATTTAAAAGGCATCGCTCACATTACTGGTGGTGGATTGGTGGAAAATATTCCGAGAGTTTTACCTGATGGGCTTGGAGTGGAGATCCAGAAAGGATCATGGCCGTCTTTGCCTATTATTGATGTGATGCAATCTATAAGTAATGTGGATGAAGAAGAGATGTACCGCACCTTCAATATGGGTCTTGGAATAGTATTTATTGTTGATCCCCATAATGTGGACGCAGTGAAGAGTGCCTTAAAAGATCTGACAAAAGTTTACGAGATCGGTTCAGTGGTAAGCGGGAAAAATGAAGTAATAATTAAATGAGTTCCATAATCGCTATCGTTCAATTCCCTGGTTCCAACACAGAACGGGAAACGCTTATAGCCTGCCGACGGATCGGATTGAATCCCGTAGAATTTCTATGGAATGAACCGGCGGAAAAACTGTCCGATTTTGATGGTTATGTTATCGTTGGCGGATTCGCATACGAGGATAGATCCCGGGCAGGGGTAATTGCTTCCCTTGATCCTATTATGAAACAACTTCGCACTGAAACCGAAGCTGGTAAACCCGTTTTAGGCATATGCAACGGCGCTCAAATCTTGGTAGAAACAGGATTAGTACCCGGTCTTCCAGATTACCGCTTAGGAATAGCCCTCACGGATAATAAGCGTATCAAAGGCGGTCATGTGGTGGGTGTGGGTTATTATAACACCTGGGCAAATCTGCAGATGACTGTCCCTCCAAAGCGATGCGCCTTTACTCATCACATGAAAACAGGAGACTGGATCAATATCCCCCTAGCCCACGGTGAAGGGCGTTTTGTTGTCCCTGAAGAATTGCTTTCCAAACTTCAGGAGAATGATCAGACCGTTTTTCGCTACTGTGATGATGACGGTATTATTGTAGAGGAATTCCCCACGAACCCCAACGGATCCATGTACAACCTGGCGGCGGTATGTAATCCCTCCGGGAACGTCATGGCCATGATGCCGCACCCGGAACGGACTGAAAAAGGGGATGTGATTTTTTCATCCATGAAAACGTTTATTGAGGCGGACCATCCTACCACAAACCATGAACTCTCTTTTGAGCGACCTCATTTTGCATTGGAAGAGTATGAAACAGATGAGCAAAGAGCGGAATGGGTCATCGACATGATCATCACTGATAATGAAGCAGCATCGGTACAGAATGCTTTGAATCAATTGGGGTTTGATGTGGAGATCACACGCCAGACTCACTGGGAAATTGGAACAAACGGAAACAGAGAATCTATTCTACAACAGATCGATGCTTCCGGTGAACTTTATAACTCTAATAAGGAGTTCATCAGCAATATTTTACATAAAGAGAATAGTGCTGCTTTACTCGTCCGTCAGAAAGAGGACATAAAGGGTCGATCAAAATTCGAATCGCTGAGAGAGCGCTTCGAAATAGATGGCATTACCCACCTCACATACGGGACCATCTGGAATGTGACGATTGCGAGCGGTAATTTGGACACTGTTCTAGGAGACATTTTGGAGACACACATATTTTTCAATCCGTTATCACATGACTGCTATAAAATACAGTGAAGGATATGCGGATCGCATCCGCATCGAACTAAACAATACGCTCACCGAAACCGATCTGCCGGCTGGAACAAAACGAAAGGGTAAAGTGAGAGATCAATATGATTTCAACGATAAGATCGCTCTTATCACCACTGATCGTCAAAGTGCGTTTGATCGTGTTCTTGCCGCCATTCCCTTCAAAGGGCAGGTTCTGAACCAGACCAGCGCCTGGTGGTTTGACCAGACACAAGACATCATTCCAAATCATGTGATCTCAGTACCAGACCCCAATGTGACAGTGGCAAAGAAATGCGACGTCCTCCCTATTGAATTCGTTGTCCGAGGATACATCACCGGCAGCACCAGCACGGCCCTATGGACCGTTTATAATAACGGCAACAGGGAATATTGCGGTAACGCACTTCCGGAAGGACTCATCAAAAACCAAAAGCTGGATTCCAACATGCTTACCCCCACCACCAAAGAAGAACATCATGATAGACCCATTGCCCCAGATGAAATCGTCAACGAAGGGTGGATATCACAGAAAGACTGGGACTATTGCAGTCAAAAATCGTTGGAACTGTTCGCTTTTGGACAAGAAAAAGCAGCCGAGCACGGTATGATCCTGGTGGATACTAAGTATGAAATGGGGCGCGATTCAGACGGTAACATCGTTTTGATTGATGAAATCCATACACCGGACAGCAGCCGTTACTGGATCACCGAGACGTATGATGAAAAGATGGCAGCTGGAGAAGAACCGCAGAATGTGGATAAGGAATTCTTACGGCTCTGGTTTGTGGACAATTGTGACCCTTATAACGATGAGACCCTCCCTGAAGCGCCGGAAGAACTAATAGTAGAGCTATCCAGTCGTTACATCTATTTATACGAGACCATTACCGGTGGAACATTTATCTTCCCTGAAGACAAACCGGTTCAAGAACGAATTAACGAAAACCTAAAGGATCATTTATGAAGGCTGTCATCATCATGGGTTCTACATCGGATGAACCCCACACCAAGAAAATCACCAATAAACTGGATGAATTCAACATCCCCTGGGAACAACACGCCGCTTCGGCCCACAAAGAGCCGCTGAAAGTTCTCGAGATCTTGGAGGCTAACCAGGGTGAAAAAGATCTGGTGTACATCACCATAGCCGGCCGATCCAATGCCCTGTCTGGTTTCGTGGCGGCCAATTCCGAACACCCCACTTTAGCCTGCCCCCCCTTCTCGGACAAAGCAGATATGCTTGTAAACATCCATTCCACTCTGCAGATGCCCAGTAATACACCGGTGATGACAGTGATTGATCCGGGGAACTGTGCCCTGGCGGTTAAACGTCTCTTTGGTGTCTGATACCTTAAACAATCTATCCCCTTTGGATGGCCGCTACGCTGCAAGTGTAAAAGAGCTTTCCGTCATCTTTTCCGAATCATCACTTATGCGCTACCGCGTCATGGTTGAAGTTGAATACCTCATTGCTCTTGGTAGCGAAAGAGGGATAAAGGAAATAGAACCATTCACCAACACAAAACAAACCAAACTGCGCAATATTTACAGAAACTTTAATGTAGCCGCCGCTCAAAAAATCAAAAAAATTGAATTGAGCACCAACCATGATGTTAAAGCGGTGGAATATTTTCTTCAATCCAAGATGAAAAAGACCCTGCATCCATGGATTCATTTTGCTCTCACTTCAGAGGATGTGAACAATCTGGCATATTCACTTATGTGGCGGGACGGATTAAAGCTGGCGTATCTGCCTGTTTTACATAATGTTAACAGAGAATTGAAGAAGCTTGCGCGCCGCTATAAAAATTCATCCATGCTGGCTCTCACCCACGGCCAGCCCGCCACACCAACCACCTTCGGAAAAGAAGTGGCTGTTTTCTCCGGAAGACTCAAACGCCAGATCCATCAGATCAAAACCCATCAACTGTCAGGGAAATTGGGCGGTGCCACAGGAACTTGGTCAGCACACAAAGTGGCGTATCCCAAAGTGAACTGGATACGCTTTACCAACAGGATCATTAAAAGTCTCGGACTGGAACCGAATCTTGTCACCACTCAGATTGAATCCCACGATTCACTTGCGGAAAGTTATCATCAAATTGTAAGGATCAATTCCATCCTCACCAATCTCTGCAGAGATATGTGGTCATACATCAGTCGTGGAATACTAGGTCAGAAAACCGTGGCCGGTGAAGTAGGCTCCTCCACCATGCCTCACAAGATCAATCCTATTCAGTTTGAAAATGCTGAAGGTAATCTGGGTGTGGCAAATGCACTGCTGAATCATCTCGCCACCACACTCCCCATTTCCAGAATGCAGCGGGACCTTACTGACAGTACCACATTGCGCAACCAAGGTGTTGCCCTTGGGCACAGCACTTTAGCACTGAAAAATGTTTTGAATGGTCTCAGTCGTATCTCTGTTAACAGATCTCAATTATCAGCCGAACTGAACAAACACTGGGAAGTGTTAGCTGAAGCGGTTCAAACCATCCTCCGAAAAGCGGGAAAGCAAGATGCCTACGAGGGAATGAAGGCACTGACCCGAGGTCAACAGGTTGATGCTAATTCAATAAAACAATTCGTGTCCCAACTAAATCTCGGTGATAAGGATAAACAGACACTTCTTAAGCTCACACCAGCTGACTACACCGGGCTTGCCCCAAAGCTTGTGGAGATGATCTGATGTGCGGCATTGTGGGAATCCAGGCACAGACGTCCGTAGCATCTGAACTTTATGACAGCCTGATCCATCTCCAGCATCGGGGTCAGGATGCCGCCGGAATTATCACTTATGATCTTCGCATGCATAAAGAGAAAGGTCTCGGTCTAGTTCGGGATATCTTTAATGAGCAAAACATGAACCTGCTCAAGGGTAACGTAGGAATTGGCCACACCCGATACCCAACTCATGGTGGTTTTGGTCATGGCGAGATTCAGCCCTTCTGGACGGAAGTACCTTACGGTGTCGCCCTGGGACATAACGGCAACCTTGTCAACTATAAAGAGTTGGCGAAAGAGATCACGGATAGAGAGAAACGGTACCTCAACACTAACAGCGACACAGAAGTTTTGCTCCACATGTTTGCCAGTGCACTGGAACAAAACGGTTCATCAAAATCAGACAAAGCATTTTTCGAACAAATCTGTGGTGCAGTAAAAAGTGTCTTTGCCCGTGCCACCGGGTCTTTTTCGGTGGTAGCCGCAATCGTGGGAAAAGGACTTATCGCCTTCAGGGATCCACATGGTATACGGCCACTGTCAAGAGGTGAGCGCACAAGTGACAACGGTTCTGTTGATCACATATTTTCTAGCGAGACTACCATGTTTCATTCACTGGGATTCAAACCGAAAGGCAATGTTGAACCAGGCGAAGTTTACTATGTAAGTGAAAGTGGCAAAGTTTTCAGTAAAAAACTTGCGTCGGACGAATTCACACCCTGCATTTTCGAGTACGTCTACTTCTCCCGCCCGGACACAATGATGAATGACGTAAGTGTTTACCGCTCTAGACTAAGGATGGGTCAGAACTTGGCAAAAAAATGGGCTGAAAAATATCCCGATATTCATCCGGACATCGTCATCCCAGCACCTTCCACAGCCAATACCGCCGCCTTGTCATTAGCTTACGAACTGGGCGTCCGTTACTCTGAAGGTCTATATAAAAATCCATTCATTGGACGAACATTCATCATGCCGGGCCAAGCCGAACGGAAGAAATCGATCCGATATAAGCTGGTTCCGCAGGAAATCGAGATCCGAGACAAAAAAGTGATGATCGTTGATGACAGCATCGTCCGTGGAAACACAAGTCGGCAAATTGTCCGTATGGTTAAGGACATGGGTGCAAAAGAAGTTTACTTTGTTTCTGCCTGTCCACCGGTGAAGAATCCCTGTTTCTACGGTGTGGATATGCCAACTCGGTCAGAACTGATTGCTGCCCAGAAATCGGTTGATGAAATCCAGGCCTATATCGGTGTGGACATTCTCCTTTACCAGGAAATCCCCGACCTAGTAGAAGCAGTGACCCGAAGAGGCGATCACAACATTGATCGTCCGTGCATGGCATGTCTCGATGGCTGGTATGTTTCAGGGAACGTAGACGAAGAAAAAATGATCGAGATGGAAACCATGCGACTAAATGACCGAAATGGTGAATAATAACTTTCTGGTGGTGGGTTCCGGTGCCCGGGAGCACGCCATCTGCCGAGCTTTGCATTGTTCTCCCCAAGAAAAAAAGATTTTTTGCCTCGCCACAAACTTCAATCCCGGCATTGCCGACTTATGTGACGATGTAACTAAAGGTGACATTAACGACTCAGATTCAGTCATTTCGTATGTAGAGAAAAACGGAGTGGGGCTTGCCATCATCGGGCCGGAGAATCCACTGGCCTGCGGTGTGGCTGATGCACTTTGGGAAACGGGTGTCAAAGTGGTGGGACCCAAAAAAGACTTGGCCCAGATCGAAACCTCTAAAGCGTTCGCCCGAGATCTTCTCAAAGAATACAATATTCCTGCCTGTCCTGAATACAAGACATTTTCATCCATGGAGGGTGTTACTGATTATCTGAATGAACTAGGTGAGAACTATGTAGTGAAGTATGATGGTCTGGCGGGAGGCAAAGGTGTAAAAGTTTCAGGGGAACACCTTTATTCCTATGGGGAAGCCGTGGAGTATTGCCGAGAGCTAGTGGAAAAAGGCGGTCAGTTTGTCATCGAAGAAAAACTGACGGGGCAGGAGTTTTCTCTCATGAGCTTCTGCGATGGAGAAACTCTGAAACATATGCCAGTGGTACAGGACCACAAGCGAGCCTACGAAGGAGATACAGGCCCCAACACCGGCGGCATGGGGACCTACTCTGATGCAAACCACTCCCTCCCCTTTCTCAGAGATGCTGATATTGAACAGGCACAGGCAATCAACCTGGCGATGGTCACTGCATTGAAAGATAAGTGCGGAGAAGGTTACAAAGGTATTCTCTACGGCGGTTTTATGGCCACTGCAACCGGTCTCAAGCTCATTGAATACAACGCCCGTTTCGGTGATCCAGAAGCCATGAATGTGTTGCCTCTGCTAGAATCAGATTTTGTTGCACTTTGTAGAGCCATTGCGGATGGTAACCTCCATGATGTTGATGTCAAGTTCAGAAACCAGGCCACGGTCTGCAAGTATGCAGTGCCTGAAGGATATCCTGACAATCCAGTGAAGGGCGAGCCAATTGATGTGTCAGGTATTGAAAATCGGGAAGGCCTATTTTACGCATCGGTGGATATGAAAAATGACCAGTTGGTAGAAGCAGGTAGCAGAACTGTGGCCGTAGTGGGGATAGCCGACTCTATTACCGCGGCAGAGCAACTTGCTGAAGGGGAAATTTCAAGAGTAACCGGCCCCCTCTTTCATCGGACAGATATAGGTACCGAAGCACTAGTGCAAAAAAGAATTGATCATATGGTTTGTCTCCGATGATTAAGCTTGGTGTTCTTGGATCCACAAAAGGGACAGACTTACAAGCTGTACTGGATGCCGTAAATAACGGCCTGTTAGATGCGAAAGTATCGGTGGTCGTCTCCAATCAAGAAAGCGCTTACATCCTAGAACGGGCCAAAAACCACGGAGTACCAACTTTTTTCATTCCCCATAAAGGAAAAGCCAGAGAAGAGTTTGATAGAGAAATGACCACGGTTCTGCAAAACTATGGTGTTGAACTGGTGCTTCTCATCGGCTTCATGCGGATTCTGTCAGTGGAATTTTGCCAGGAATGGCGTGACAGAATTTTAAACGTCCACCCTTCTCTACTGCCAAAATATGCTGGTGGAATGGATACCAACGTTCACGCTGAAGTAATAAAAAATGGTGATGCTGAAACAGGGTGTACGATCCATTTTGTCACCGAAGAAGTAGATGCTGGACCGATCCTGAGCCAGAAAAAATGCACCGTTACACCTGAGGATACCGTTGAATCTTTAAAGACAAAAGTCCAAGCATTGGAAGGTGAAGCTTTCATTGAAGCGATAAAATTGATCCAAACTGATAAATATGATTAATAATCCTATCTTAAATCAAAACCCAACTCAAGTAAAACGGGCGCTTATATCTGTCTTCGAAAAAACAGGCGTAGTAGAATTGGCCGAATCACTGAACGGTCTTAGTGTTGAAATGCTTTCCACGGGCGGTACTGCTAAAGCACTTCGTGATGCAAATATTCCCGTTACGGATGTAAGTGATTACACCCAATTCCCGGAGATCATGGATGGACGGGTAAAAACCATCAACCCATTGGTAGAAGGCGGAATCCTTGGTCTTCGTGATCTACACAGCGGTGATGCTGAATCCAACAATATTCAATGGATTGATCTTGTGGTATGTAATCTTTATCCATTTTCAGACACTATTTCCCATGAAGATTGCGATCTGGCCTTGGCATTGGAGAATGTGGATGTTGGTGGGCCCACCATGATCCGCTCAGCAGCAAAAAATGTGGGGTGGGTCTGCGTCGCTGTGGATCCGGCTGATTATTCCTCCCTCTCCGATGAACTCCAGTCGGGAGAAATATCATTCGAGACGCGAAAATATCTTTCGTCCAAAGCATTTGGCCACACAGCACAATATGACACCATTATCCATAATTATCTGAAAAGTGAGGATTTATCGGATGATTTCTCAATCACTTTTGAAAAACATTCTGAAATGCGGTATGGTGAAAACCCCCACCAATCTGCTGCTTCTTACAAAATCCCGGGCAATGATGAGCCAAATATTATTAATGCCACCATCCACCAAGGAAAACAACTATCTTATAATAATATCATGGATGCAGATGGAGCGTTGGCCTGCGTCCGAGAATTTGATGAACTAGCCTGTGTGGTGGTAAAGCACGCCAACCCCTGCGGTGTAGCCATGGGTAATGATATACTGGATGTCTATAATCGGGCTTTCAATGCTGATTCTCTTTCCGCATTTGGAGGTATTATCGCCTTCAACAGAACTTGCACCAAAGCAGTGGCGGAGGCTATCACTTCCGTGTTTGTTGAAATTGTTCTGGCACCAGGTTTTGAGCCCAAAGCGTTAGATACCTTTAAAAAGAAAAAAAATCTGCGAGTTTTAGAGATTGGTGAGTTTGGCAAACGCCAACCCAAATTAGAAGTAAGAAATGTTGATGGTGGTTTATTGGTCCAGGATGTAGATACAAAAATATTAACCCGGGATGATCTTAATGTTGTAACTGAAAAGAAACCAACAGACCAAGAAATCGACACTGCTTTATTCACTTGGAAGGTATTGCGCCACGCCAAATCTAATGGAATTCTTATAGCAAAGGATTATACCACAGTGGGGCTTGGAGCCGGTCAAGTGAGCCGGGTGGACGCAGTGCACATGGCGCTTCGCAAGGGAGGTGAAAATGTGAGGTGTGGCGTGCTGGCCTCTGATGCATTCTTCCCCTTCCGAGATAGTATTGATGCCATTGGCACAACGGGGATTTCCACCGTGATCCAGCCTGGTGGCTCTATTCGTGATCAGGAAGTGATTGATGCTTGTAACGAACACGGCATCGCTATGGTTTTTACTGGCCAACGCTGTTTCAAGCATTAACCGGCGCGGGCTACCTCAGCAGCACAGCCTTTATTACCCGAAACTGATCCTGAACTGATAATTTTATTAGGTATACTCCCGAGGGGAGCGGTCGTCCTTTGTTATCTGAAGCTGACCAGTTAACCGTATGGGTGCCCGCAGCCATGTTACCATCCAGAAGTGTTGTGACCGGACGGCCAATCATATCATACAGATAAAGTTTCATATTTGAATTCCTGTTCAGTGTGAACTCCACTTTCGTCTCAGCATTGAACGGGTTCGGGTAATTCTGTCTCAAATCAAAAGCAACGGGCAGAAGGGGCTCTTCTTCAATTGAAGCCTTAGGTGATCCAAAGTAGTAATAACCAAATAGTATCATCATTTCATCTTCACTCAAAAACCCAAACCTTAATGTTTCGTCCGTCCAATTGTCATATGTAACGATTAGTTTCAACCCTTCCCCGGCCCGGACGTGGATGGGCGGATCCAGTTCCAATATTGGTGGGTGCTCCCAGTCATATGCGATATAAACCAATTCTCCATCCAGTTCACCACCAACTTTTTCCACTCTGAATTCCAGCATATGTTCATGTGCATGTGACATAAGCTGAAATACACTTGCATCTTCAATGAATGTGAATGTTGTATCAAGTGTCGTTACTTTATTCGGCGGTAGACTCAGTGTAAGGTGATTAAGAGAGAGGACTTCTGCGATCCGGTCAACTTCTTCCGGTTTAAGTAGATGCATATTTATATACACTTCACCAACGCTTGCTGTGTCCGTCAGATTGATATAGTGTGAATTCAAATCCAAACCTAGATCAGCATCAAGCCGCAGTGCTACACCATTAGGAAATTGGTAATTCATAAAAGGGATCTGAGCTCCAAATCCAAAACTGTGCCAGAGTGTGGCTAATAGGCTAGACTGAATATAAGAGCCGTCCTCAGCCCGTATATCACGATATTCAAAAGGTGTCAGCCCAACCCATGCGGGAATAGATTCAGAGAATGAATAAGCAATAAAATGATGGCTACCGGACCGCATGGTGAGTTCAGCCCGCTCAATATATATGTTTCCGGTCGTATCCAGCGGTTGAAAGTAATAGAATTCCCTCTCAAACTGTGGTGAGATCTCAAAAGGCCCCAAATGAAGTTGGATTCCCTGTTCCGGTGTGTCAATAGCCATAAATTCCGGGGGATCGTATCTTGTGGTGTCATCTAGAAGAGACTCCTTTGCCTTTTCCACAATCCCCTCCTTGGGAGCACCGCCCAGAATCCACTCTTTTATAAACGCCAATTGCCCGTTAGTCAGATATGATGCCCCAAGCGGCATCTGAGCTCCATAGTAAGGGTGATCAGAATAGAAGTGCTCTTTATCTGAAGCATTTATTTTTTCCCAAAGGAAACTTGTAGGAAGACTTGCCAAACCATCATTGCCTAAAAGAAGAAACCCGTCACCCCTTGCGGCAGTGTTGTTTGGAAGTGTATTCACCAACTCCTCATAGGCTACATCAGACGTGAGATAAAGATCAGATTGTTCACCGAAAGTGGTTCCTTCCTGATGGCATTCCACACATCGTGGTGTCCAAACTTCTTCTTGAATCACCTCCCAGGTAGAACGCTGCTGTGCTACACCAAAAGAAACTGCTAGTAGCAAGCTCAATCTTTGCACAACATTTGAATTGCTAAGCATACATTTCATCGATCAAGTTATTATAATGTTTAATTATAACCTTCCGTCGAATTTTGAATGTAGGAGTAATTTCATCTTTATCCTGATCAAAATCCTCCTCAAGAATGCGAAACCTTTTGATCGTTTCATAAGAAGCTAATTCACTGTTCATTTTATGCACTTCGCTCCTCATTAAATCCAAGACTTCCGGTTTTCTTGACAGGTCACCCAGATCTTGATATAGGATTTTTCTGTCCCGTCCAAACTTGTTTATTTCATCTTCATCCAATGTGATCAGCGCAGTGAGGTACGGTTTCCTGTCCCCATAAACCATGGCCTGGCTCACGTAGGGGCTTGTTTTTAATAAGTTCTCGATGTTCTGCGGCGCTACGTTCTTGCCGCCGGAGGTGATGAGAATGTCTTTCATCCTGTCCGTAATGAATAGAAATCCGTCTTCGTCAAGATGTCCCACATCGCCAGTATGGAGCCAGTATCCGCCTTCACCATCAGGTTTCAACAATTCATTGGAGGCTTCCTCATCTTTGTAATAACCACTTATATTTTGCTCCCCGCGGACACATATTTCACCATCCTCGGTGATTTTTAATTCTGTGCCGGGGATAGCACGTCCAACCGAACCAATTTTCACTTCACCTTCTGTTTGTATTGAGATGATACCAGAAGTTTCGGTCATACCATACCCTTCGAATACCTGTATTCCGACCCAATTGAAAAAATAAAGAATTTGCTCTGAAATCGGTGCTGCCCCTGTAAGCATATATCGAATTTTACCCCCAAAGATCTCCTTAATCTTGTCCAGAACAAGGAATCTGGCCACTATCGATTTTATCTTCAGCCAAAAACCAGGAGTTTTCCCGGCTTCCCTAACATCACAATTGGCTTTACCCACATGAATTGCCCAATGATATATCTTTTGCTGAAACCAGGTAGCATCATCAATCCCAGTAAATATTCTGGCATAAAATTTCTCCCAAACCCTAGGTGTACCAAAAACGACCGTTGGGCCGGTTTGTCGGATATTGCTGGGCATATCTTCAATACTTTCGGCAAACACGGCTGCGTTCCCCACAAGAAATCTTAGAAAATGGCCGATTAACCGTTCCGCAACGTGGGCTAGGGGCAGATAGCACACATAAAGATCTTCAGCACTAATTTTCGTCGCCTCAGGTAAATACCGTGAGCTGGCAATGATATTTCTACTAGTAAACATCGCCGCTTTTGGGTTTCCAGTTGTACCGGAAGTATAGGTAAGACTTATTATATCATCCGGTTGGCAGCTCTCAATCAATTCTTCAAATTGATCAGGATGTTTTTTCCCATATTCACGTCCGAGTTCCAAGAATTGGTCTAAGGAACACACATTAGGCATATCCGATGGGTGGTATCGGTCGAAGACGACAATTTTCTCGATTTTGGGAAGACGGTCCCAAATGGCCAGCATTTTATCCAATTGCTCCTGATCCTCTACAAAGGCAAGAACACTGTCACTCTGATCAGCCATATAGAATACCTGTTCATTGGTATTGGAATGGTAAATCGGGGCAGTCACACATCCAACACAGATAATTCCCATATCGCACATGACCCATTCCGGCCGGGTTTGACTCAGGATGGAAATTTTTTCCCCTGTTTGAACACCAGAAGCCAACAGCGCATTACCAACCTCTTCCGAAAATGTTCCGTACTGTTTCCAAGTTTCAGATTTCCACGAACCTCCCTGTTTTCGCCAGATTGTCGTTTTATCAGGGAACTTGCGCACTTGACGCCAGAATAATTTCGGAATGGTATTATACTTGTTTAAATCAATATTCATCTGTCACCACTCCATAATCTGGCTCGACGGGTATATTTCCCTTCACCTAAATACATTTCTCGTACTTTTTCTTCTTCATACAATTCATCATACGTACCGCTCAAAAAGATCTTTCCAGAAGTAAGGACATACCCATAATCCGAGATCTTTAGAGCATGATTCACATTTTGTTCCACGAGAAGCATGGTTACACCCGATTGATGCAAGTCTTTAACTATGGCAAAAATGTCCTGGACGAGTTTTGGCGATAAACCTAAAGATGGTTCATCTAACAACAATAATTTCGGTTCCAGCATTAATGCTCTTGCTAGAGCCAGCATTTGTTGTTCCCCACCACTCAACGTCCCCGCCTGCTGGCTTTCACGTTTTAACAACACCGGGAAATGATCTGTAACCTTTTCCAAGCGTTTTTCAAAAAGACCTTTATCCTTTATCAGAAACCCACCCATCAACAAATTTTCATACACCGTTAATCCCGGAAAAATGCGTCTGTTTTCAGGTACAAGGGAGATACCCAGTTTGATAATTTCTTCTGGGTCCATCCCGTCGATTCGCTGTCCATCAAAATGTATCGTTCCCATTTCTGGTTTCACAATCCCGCTGATGGTCTTCAAGATAGTTGTTTTGCCCGCACCGTTCGCTCCTAAGATGCAGACCAGCATCCCTTCCTCAACTTCAAGCGATACGCCGTGCAGCGCCTTGATCTTCCCGTAGAAAGTTTCTATGCCGATCAACTTAAGCAACGGCACCCTCCCCGAGAAACGCCGAGATCACATCTGGATGTTCTTTAACTTCATCGGGAGCGCCCACCGCAATGATATTGCCGGAGTCGAGGACACAGACCCGGTCAGAGATCCTCATAACCAAGCTCATGTCGTGCTCTACCACCAGTACTGTGATCCCGAGATCATTACGGATCTCAGTAACAATCTTGGCAATCTCCATGGTCTCCTGATCGTTCATTCCAGCGGCGGGCTCATCAATGAGTATCAGATCTGGGTGGGAGACCAGTGCTCGAGCAATTTCAACCAATTTCTGTATCCCATATGGCTGACCGGAAAGGTACTTCTGCTCATAATTTGCGAGACCGAGGAAAGCAAGCATCTCCAGAGCCACTCGCTCTTCCTTTTCACGTTGCTGCCGCGAGAACCATCGCTTTATCGTGTCAGGGTTTCCGATTCTGCTGTGATTACCAAGGAGAACGTTATCCAGAACTGTCATGTACGGTACATTTTGAAGATTCTGAAATGTACGAGAAATACCGGCATCGATAATTCTGTGAGAAGGTTGAGAGAGGAGGTCAACATCGCCAAAGCGGATTCCGCCACAGCGAGGTGTGACGAAACCGTTAATACAATTAAAAAGTGTCGTCTTCCCTGAGCCGTTCGGCCCCACAAGAGAAAAGATTTCACCCTCGCGGACATCCATGGAGACTCCGTTCAGAGCTACTACACCGGAAAAATGAACATGAAGATCTTCGATTTGCAGATCAGACATCAAGCAAAAAGTGTCTCGTTTTACTGAACCATTGAGGTTGGATTAGAAAGGAACAAACGAAACCTGGAGCAATGGAGAGTGCCTCCCCCCACTTCTCCATATCTGCTCAAACTGTTATTTGATCCAGTCCGAGATGATCTGTTGTTTCCCATCTTTGATTGCAACGAGGGCAACCGCTTCTGTGCCGGCACGGTCATTTGGACCATAAGAAAGGCCGGGGAAAACACCCATGCCATCCCAGTTCTTTATCCCTTCCATGGCTGTGATAAGCTTTTCCCGTGTCAGCCGTTTACCGGCACGCTCCAATCCTTCCACAAGAACCATGGCTGTCATGAAGCCGTAGAAGTTATACATCCCCATCACTTTCTCATCGGTACCAGACTTCTTAAACAGCTCCCGATAGAGTTTGGCACCTTCCGTATCAGAGTTATAGAGTTCAGCGAAGTTCGCCGCAATGAATCCTTCTCCTGCTTCGCCGGCGCCAAGAACCACGCGATGATCCATGGTTGGGCTGATGCCGAGGAACTGAGGTGCATAGTTCATGGCAGCAGCAGTCTTCATTACAATAATAGGCTCTCGTACGATTCCGCCAATTATGACATGTGTTGCTTCACCTTTCATCAGGTTCATCACCTGCCCGGCAAAATCTGTGGCTCCTCTCTGATAGGCCTCCTTCTGAACCGTGACGCCGTGTCGTTGCTCAGCTTCAGCGACTCCCTTCAACACGTTTGCACCATAATCGTCGTCCTGATAGATCACACCCACTTTAGCATCGGCGTTTTGTTCGTAAGCATAGTCCACGAGAATGTTCGCTTGTTTGTCATAACCTGTATCGGTATGAAAAATGTATTTCCACCCTGTTCTAGACCGGTCGGACATCGTCCCAGACTGTGTGGCCGGTGCAATAAGAGGAACACCATTCTCCTCCAATAGTGGCCGGAGCGCCTCACATGGAGAAGTTCCGATCACTTGGTAAAGGCAAAAAACCTGATCCACATCAATAAGTTTCTTGGCCGCTGCTACTGATTTCTGAGGATTGTATTGATGGTCTTCTATGACCATTTTGATGTTCCTTCCGTGCACGCCTCCTTTTTCGTTGATGTAACTAAAATAGAGATTTGAGCCGTGTGGAAGCATCATACCTAATTCCTTCATAGGGCCACTCAGGTCTTGAATATTGCCGATCAAAATCTCCGAATCGGTGACGCCCGGTGTTGGCTCACGGCCAGCACAAGCCATAAAAATGGAAAGCAAAAATGTCAGCGATAATTGAGTGAGTCGTGTCATAATGAGTCCTCCTTCAGTTAAGTGAACTTCTTCCTTGGGTTGAAAGGAAACAGTTTCCAGTAAATCCTCAACTTAAGCCACATGCCGTATAAGCCCATCGGTTGGAATATAATAAAGAGGAACATTATAAGCCCGAATATTAGGGACTGAATGTCCGCTACCTCGATAGAAAAGAACAATGCAAGCCAATCTTTAAACAAAGGAATAAAAAGAAAATCAAGTAATACAATAAATACCGTACCCAAGACAGCACCATATATAGAACCGAGCCCTCCAACAAGCCCCATGATAACAAAATAGATAGACAATAAGATATCGAAATGATCTGTACTGATAAAGCGCATGGTATGTGCAAACAGCACCCCCGCAAGACCTGCCAAAACCGCAGATATGAAGAAAGCGAACAGCTTATATCGCGTAAGATCCACACCAGCAGCTTCAGCAGCCCGTTCCGAGTCCCGGATGGCCATGAGGGCTCGGCCTACTTTTGATTGCACCACTCTCCTGGAAAGAACAATCACTAGGATTACAAAAGCATAAATGAGGAAATAATTGTCCCAGTCGTTCGCAAATGTAAACCCGAACAGTACAGGCTTTGACACCTCCAAGCCCGCCGAGCCTTCAGTCCACGCCCTGAGGGCGATAATCAGACGGCGGGCAATGAAACCGAATCCCATGGTGGTCAGTCCGAGATACATCCCAGAGATTCTCAGCGCGGGGAAACCAACCATTAGCCCGAACAGCCCAGTAACCAGAGGTGTTATGATCAAAGACAGACCAAATGGGACGCCCGCCTGATCTACGAGAATCGCCGATGTGTACGCCCCGATAGCCAGAAATCCGGCGTGTCCCAGCGATATAAGTCCTGTATACCCGCTCAGAATATCCAGTCCCACCGTGAGAACGGTATAGATTCCCGCAATGTTCAAGACATACAAGTAATACCGGTAGCTGAAAGTCATCCCCCGCACCAGAAACGGCACAAGAATGACAAGAACGATCAGCGGTGCGACCCACTTCAAATTCTCATCATCGTATCTACCTTTCATTCTCTGTTTACCTGTAGTTAAACCCGGTCAATCTCCTCCCGTCCAAGAATTCCTGTTGGCCGTATCATGAGCACTGCAATGAGAACAATCCAGACGATGACGTCGTTGATTTCCTTCACCCAGGGAAAATGGAAAGAGAGCGTTCCCATACTCAACGTCTCAATAACACCCATGATTACTCCTCCCAAAATGGCACCGGGAATTGAGCCAAATCCGCCCAAGACCGCAGCCGGGAATGCCTTAAGCCCAAGGAAACCCATGTTCGTGTCAAGCAAGGTTCGCGGGGCTAAAAGAACGCCTCCGATGGTTGCCACCACCATGGAGAAAATCCATACATTACGGTACACTTTTTTCACCGGGATTCCCACAAGATGAGCCGCCATGGAATCTTCAGATGTCGCCTTCATAGCTATTCCCCACTTCGTGCGATTGAAAAAGAGATAAAAACCAATGACAAGTATCACAGCGCTGAGAATAATAAATATGTCCAGTGTTGAAATGGCCACATTCCCAACAGTCACAACACTGCTGCCGAACGGGGATGGTGGAATTCGTGTGATAGGTCCGGCAATGATCGCCATGACTGCTCTGAGTATAATGGCCAAACTGATGGTCGCCATAATAACCGAGAAGACCGGTTCATCCTTCAAAGGCCGGTTTATAATAAGGTCAAGGAACGTTCCGAAGAGAAAGGCAAAAGCAATGGCTCCAACCAATGCTAGGAGAAACACCCAGGCTCCGTTCAAAACAGGAATCTCTAGCAGTGTGGAGACGAAGAAAAAATTGACGTACGCACCCACCATCATCAACTCCCCTTGGGCGAAATTGACAACTTCCGTGGCTTTAAAGATTAAGGTGAATCCGAGAGCGATGAGGGCATAAATACAACCGAGGGCGACACCACTAACAACCTCCTGAGTCAGGCCCCCAAAGGCTTCACTCATCGATAAACAGCTTTGCCTTTGGAGATGACTTCTTCTCCTGAATCCTTCCGCACTATAAAACGTACATGATCATCTCTCGTTTCCGTCTCCATCTCCAGTTCATCTTCAGGAAAGACCGGAGATGCGAATCGGACGTTAATGGATTTCAATCGTCCAGGGTCCTCATCCCCAATAAGACGATTTGCAGCAATACCCATAGTGCAGAGTCCTTGAAGGATAATTCCTTCAAGACCAGCTGCTCGAGCAAAATCGGGATCGATATGAATAAGGTTAAAATCACCACTGGCCCCTGAATAATAGTAAGGTAGGAATTTATCAATTTTTATACGGTCACTCATGGGCTCTCTCCACTAGAGTCCACCTGCCTTTGCACACCAACTCATCTTTTTGATTAACCGATTCCGTCTCTATAATGAGAAACTCATTTTGAAGTCCTTCCCTATTCTCTTTTCTAAAAATATCAACAATCTTTACCGTAGTCGATATTTTGTCTCCTGATCTCACCACTTTACCAAACTCATATGACTGTTCACCGTGAACAATTCTTGGTATATCCATGGCAAGCTCTTTGTCCTCGAAAACATACCGCATGGCCTGATGGCTGTAGGTAGCCACAAAGGTTGGGGGAGCTACTACTGTTTTATAGCGGGACTTTGACGAAAAATCCGGGTCTGTGCAATAGGGGTTGGTAGAGAGTGTGGCACGGGCATATTCAAAAATCTTCTCCCTACCCACTTCATATTCCATGGCAGGGTAGATTTTTCCAACAAGGGATTGATTCATTACTAACTGCTGTTCTCAGAAATTGCTTATTGATGAATTTACTGCAACTGCCCTAGAAACACCTCTTATTCAAATCGTCTCCTTGCAGGCCAGAACCACCGCCTATAAACAAATAGAATGATCAATCCAGCCAAGTTCGGGAACCACACTATAGGCTGCCCCCAGCTGATACCATCTACAGTAAAATCCGACAGAGGCCAGAATATCTTTGAAGGGAAGAACGCCCGTGTGTGGAACGGGAAATCCAGCAGAATATGGAAAGGCCACCCAAGCATGGCGAAAGCTAGATCTTTCCGGAATCGACTGACAATTCCGATAGCCACAAACGCACTCACAAAACTGTGTGAGATATCATAATTGATGAACACCCACCACGGTATTGTCTCCATCGGCGGCGGTCCCATCCGAAATTGGAGGGTGGCCAGGCGAACAAGAAAAAGAATTCCAAACGAGAAGAGATCAGGCGCGGCACCAAAGAAAAGGGCAAACCACGGATGCCCGCGATAACCAAAAAGTCCTCTACCCCAGAATGCGTGACTGAAGGTGTCCATCTAGTTCCTCAACGCCTCTAAATTATTATAAAATGAAAGTGATTCAGGGTTGGCCAGTGCATCCCGGTTTAGTACCTCATCACCATGAATAATCTTCTTAACAGCAATTTCCACCTTTTTCCCGTTGATAGTATAAGGGATGTCAGGTACGACAAGCATTTTTGCCGGCACGTGTCGAGGTGAACAACCGGAACGAATGGCCTCCTTTAATCTGCTCTCCAGATCAGCACTGGCTTCTTCTCCTTCACTCATTTTGAGGAAAAGGATGACCCGCTCGTCACCCTCCCACTGTTGGCCTATTGCAAGGGAATCCTCTATTTCAGGAAAGGCCTCCACAACACGGTAGATCTCTGCGGTGCCGATGCGGACACCGGCGGGATTCAGTGTTGCATCACTGCGGCCGAATATTTTCACACCGCCATGCTCATTGATTGAAATGTAGTCACCGTGAGCCCAAACACCGGGAAAATCAACTAAATAGGCATTGCGATATTTTGAACCATCCGGGTCGTTCCAGAAAGTGACAGGCATGGAGGGGAATGCCCGCGTGCAAACCAGCTCCCCTTTTTCATTAATAAGTGACTTACCAGTCCCGTCAAAAGATTCAACTTTCATGGCAAGCCCGCGGCACTGAAGCTCACCCCTGTAGACTGGCAACGTAGGGTTGCCTCCTGCAAAACACGATATAATATCTGTTCCGCCGGAGATAGAGGCAAGCAGAACGTCTTCTTTCACACTATTGTAAACATAATCAAAACTCTCCTCCACCAGTGGCGAACCGGTGGAAAGGATAGTTTTAACTAAGCTGAGATCGTGTCGCTCTTTGGGTTTTAACCCGCGCCCCTGGCAAGCGGCGATGAACTTAGCGCTGGTTCCGAAAACGGTAATACCAAAATCCTCAGCCATTTGCCACATGGCTAACGGCTCAGGGTGAAAGGGAGAGCCATCATACAGTACAATTGTTGCACCCATAGCCAGATTGCTCACCAACCAGTTCCACATCATCCAACCGCAGGTGGTGAAGTAGAAGACGGTATCTTCGTCATTGATATCACAATGAAGACGCAATTCTTTCATATGTTGGAGCATCGTACCACCGGCACTGTGGACAATAGATTTCGGTAAGCCGGTGGTGCCGGAAGAATACATAATGTAAAGAGGATGATCGAAAGCCAACTGCGCAAAATCAATAGCGGGTGTCTTAGCTGACAGGAAGTCTTCATAGAGGATCCCCTGTTCAATGCCTGACAGATCCGGATTCTCTGATTCAAAAGGGACAATGACCACTTTCTCTACGCTGGGCAGTTCAGTAAGAATCCCTTTCAGCTTATCCAAGGAATTAACAGGCTTCCCATTATACTGGTATCCGTCAGCTGCAAAGAGAACTTTTGGCTCAATCTGGCGAAAACGGTCCAGCACACCTTTAATTCCAAAATCGGGCGATGAAGAGCTCCAAACAGCGCCTAAGGAGGCTGCCCCTAACATGGCAACAATGGCTTCAGGAATATTGGGCAGAAATCCAGCCACCCTGCTGCCTTTCTCAACACCGGCCTCCTGAAAAGCTGCTGCCATCTTCTCTACTTCACTATACAATTCGGCATAAGTAATGCGCCTGTCACTTTTCCCTTCCGCCCTTGAAAGAATTGCGGTGTGGCTGTCCCGGCGGCGGAGCAAGTTCTCTGCAAAGTTCAGCCTGGAGCCGCTGAACCACTTTGCCCCAGGCATTTTGGTTTCATCATCCACCACCTGGTGGTACCCCTGTGATACAACAGGATCACTAAAAGCCCACATAGTTGCCCAGAAATCGGAAATCTCATTAACAGACCAGTTATAGAGATCCGAGTAATCGTCCAGACCGAGTCCGAACTTCTTATTCACAAATAGCCTGAACTGATTCATCTGTGACTTCTCTGCCCGCTCTTGTGAAGGCCGCCACAATATTTCCGACATTATCCTTCCCCCATAATCGATTGGCCGGAATGGTACACACCGCTTGTCTGAAAATCAACTCAATTAGCCGTTGGTTCAACTTGTACCTCACTCTAAATTCCTCGTTAATTTATTGGGCCAGAGGAAAAAACTTTTGCAATACGTATACTTTTTCGGAGACTCAAAAGCAGACGGCACCGCCGCAATGAAAGAACTGCTCGGTGGCAAAGGGGCTAACTTAGCAGAGATGACAAACCTGGGGATTCCAGTCCCGCCCGGTTTCAGCATTACCACGGAAGTGTGCACTTATTATTATGCAAATGAGAAAAACTTTCCGCCTGAATTACAGAATCAGGTGGAGGAGGCTATTTCTAAAACTGAGGAAATTATGGACCTCAATTTTGGTGACCCGGGAAATCCCCTCCTCATGTCCGTCCGTTCCGGTGCCCGTATTTCCATGCCTGGAATGATGGAGACAGTGCTGAATGTAGGTCTTACTTCAAAAACTATTCCGGGGCTTATAGAAAAATCCGGCAACTCCCAATTTGTCTACGATGCCTACCGGCGCCTTATAATGATGTATTCAGATGTGGTCATGGAGAAAGCCGGCGGAGTGGAACCTAATAACGGGATTCCCATACGGGAGCAGCTGGAGAAATTCATTGACCAGCGGAAAGCAGAGAAAGGTGTAACCCAAGATACGGAATTGGACGGTGACGACTGGAAAGAGCTCTCAGAACTCTTCAAAACCACGGTGAAAGATGTTCTGGGAAGTGAGTTCCCCGATGATCCTCATGAACAATTATGGGGCAGTATTAGTGCCGTGTTCCAATCCTGGAACGGGAAAAGGGCCATCTCCTATCGCCGTATTGAAGGCATCCCAGAAGAGTGGGGAACAGCTGTTAATGTGCAGACAATGGTGTTTGGCAACATGGGTGACGACTGCGCCACCGGTGTTGGTTTCACCCGGAACCCTGCTACAGGGGAGAACCAGTTCTTTGGTGAATGGCTTTCCAATGCCCAGGGTGAAGATGTTGTAGCGGGCATCCGGACTCCCAACCCCATCAACCAGTGGGGACGGACGAAAAAAAACAGGGAGCTTCCCACCCTTCATGAGGCCATGCCCTCGATCTATGATGAGTTGGACGGGATCCGGTCAAACTTGGAAAAACATTACAACGATATGCAGGATATCGAGTTCACCATTGAGAGCGGCCGCCTCTGGATGCTCCAGACACGGGTAGGCAAACGGAATGGCATGGCCGCCGTAAAGATGGCCACAGATATGCTTTCTGAAGGGCTCATTGACAAAAAGACAGCCGTGGGCCGTGTAAAACCGTCCCAACTGGATGAGCTTCTTCACCCTATGGTGGATTCGGAAGCGGAAGTGACAGCCACAAGGCTGGCGGATGGTCTGCCGGCGGGGCCCGGCGGGGCCACAGGTCAGATAGTGTTTACGGCGGACGACGCCGAGGCCTGGGCCAAGGACGGAAAAAAGGTCATCCTTGTCCGTAATGAAACATCACCGGAAGATGTTCACGGCATGCACGCCGCCGAAGCCATTCTCACAGCCAAGGGAGGTATGACTAGCCACGCTGCACTGGTAGCCCGAGGATGGGGTAAATGCTGCGTGGTGGGGTGTGGCGTCCTGAACATTGACAGCCGCAGTAAAAAAATGACGGTAGATAGGCGGACCCTGAATGAAGGAGATGTAATCACCCTCAACGGTACAAAAGGTGTGGTCTATTTGGGTGAGCTGGCCCTGGCACAGGTCGACCTCAGTGAAAATGAATCTTTTAACAGACTCATGGAAATTGCAGATGACTTCCGGACACTGGGCATCCGGACAAACGCTGAAAGACCTGAAGACGCAGCCCAGGCCCGTGCTTTCGGCGCCCAGGGTATAGGTCTTTGCCGGACAGAGCACATGTTCTTTGACCCGGAGAGAATCCTTGCCATACGGGAAATGATCGTGGCTGAAAATGAACAGGCCCGCCGTAAAGCTGTTATGAAACTTCTCCCCTTCCAACGGGAAGATTTCTACGAGATCCTGAAAACAATGCATGATTTTCCAGTCACAATCCGGCTGCTGGATCCTCCGTTGCATGAATTCGTCACTTTGGCTGAAGACCAAATAGAGGAGTTGGCAGGAGAACTGGGAACGGATGAAGAAAAACTGAAGGCCAGAATTGACGCTCTTCATGAATTGAACCCCATGCTAGGGCACCGCGGATGCCGTTTGGGGATTGCCTACCCCGAGATTACTGAAATGCAGGCGAGGGCCATTTTTGAGGCCACCGCACAGCTTACCAAAGAGGGAGTCAATGCACTGCCGGAAGTGATGATTCCACTGGTGGGAACGCAGGCTGAATATGATCATCAAGAAACTATCGTGCGGAAAGTAGCAGAGAAAGTAAAGAACGAAACTAATATTGAGTACCCCTACCTCGTGGGGACCATGATTGAGATCCCGAGAGCATGTCTCACCGCTGATGAGATTGCCCGCAAAGCTGAGTTCTTCTCTTTCGGCACTAATGATCTTACACAGACCACTTTCGGTTTTTCCCGGGACGACATCGGCGGTTTCCTGCCGGCTTACCTTGAAAAAGGCATCTTACCGGAAGATCCCTTTCAGTCGTTGGACCAGTCAGGTGTGGGGCTGCTCATGGAGATGGCAGTAGAAAAAGGTCGCGGTGAAAACGGTGAACTAAAGATCGGTATCTGTGGTGAGCATGGTGGTGATCCCGCCTCCATACATTTCTGCTACAGGATAGGTCTGGACTACGTGAGCTGTTCACCTTTCCGAGTCCCCATTGCCCGTCTTGCCGCTGCCCAGGCGGTGATTGAAAATAATTAGCTAAGTTAGCAATAGGACCTCCAATCTTTTTTCTATGAAGGTCCTGTCTTAACTTCGCTCTGCCGTGAAAATTCTTACTGTTACAGCCTTTCCCTTCTCCTGCCTGCTGGCTCAGGCGGGAATCTATTTTTCACCCACGTTTGACATTGAGGAAGCCCGCAGTGGAATGGCGTCTATCTCAAGCACTGGCCTCGAGGCACACCTCACTTTTTTAGCGTCTGATGTTACAGAAGGCAGAGCCACCGGCGAACCGGGACTTCAGATCGCGGCCGAATATATCGCCTCCCAGTTCAGGCGCCTGGGCCTCACACCCCTTGGTCCCGACAAATCATACTTCCAGCGATATGAGCTGGTAAAAACAAAATTGGGAAGCGATAATGAACTTTCCCTCCTTGTAGATCACGGGAGCGGTTCTGTCCGGGAGCGGTTCCAGTACGGCGAGGATTTTTTCGTCTCTCCCCGAGGATTGACGGCCAGTATGGAAGTGCAGGCGCCTGTTGTGTTTGGCGGGTACGGCATTACGGCCAAGGAGCACCAGTATGACGATTATGCCACAATAAATGTGAAGAATTCCGTTATCCTCATTATAGACGGTGAGCCGGAGCTAGACAATCCGAGCCGGTTCAACGGCTCAAAAGATACCCGGTATGCGGACCTTAGACAAAAGCTAGACGCCGCAAAAAAGAATGGTGCCGCCGCCATACTTGTGGCCTCTAATCCCAAATCCGATGAACTTTTTTCCGACAAGTTCAAGCGGTGGAAAAGCTGGCTCCGACGGGAGGGCATGTCACTCCCCACATCAGAATCCACTGTCCCTGTCTTAACCATTTCCGAGACAACGGCGGATCGGATCGTGGCCACTTCAGGCAAAACAGTGAGAGAACTCCAGGTGGAGCTGGAGGCAGAAGGAAGATCCAACAGCCAGGCACTGTCAGGAAGTTACGTGCGACTCAATGTGGATCTGGAAAAAGAGGCCATCGCATCACAGAATGTGGCAGGCTATTTCCCAGGGAGCGACAGCTTTATTGGGCACGAGACAGTTGTTATCTCCGCCCATTACGACCATGTAGGGAAAAATGCGGAAGGAAAGATTTACTATGGTGCTGATGATAATGGCACAGGAACTTCCGCTCTCATGGAAATCGCCGAAGCTGTGGTAAAGAATAAAAACGGGCCAAGACGAGGATTTCTTTTCCTGGCTGTTTCTGGTGAGGAAAGAGGGCTTTTAGGGTCAAAGCATTACGCCAGAAAGCCGCTTATTCCCCTTAATAACACAGTTGCTGATCTCAATATTGATATGGTGGGAAGGAATGCTCCGGACAGTATCTATATTATCGGCTCCAACATGATCAGCCAGGATCTCCACGAGATTAACGAATACGCCGCCTCCAGTTTGGATGATATCTCCCTCAACTATCGGTACAACTCCAAGGATGATCCTGAAAGATTTTACTACAGGAGTGACCACTACAACTTTGCCCAGTACGGTATCCCCATCATTTTCTATTTCGCCGGGACACATGAGGATTATCACAAACCGACGGACACGGTTGACAAGATCAACTTTAATAAACTGGCAAAAGTGTCCCGTCTCGTCTACCTCACTGGGTGGAGTGTTGCCAACAATGACATCCGGCCGAGAAAAAACGCCGGCCAGCTTCCAAAACTTCCCGATCAGATCAAATACTGACCGGGGACTTTACCCTTGCTTAATATGAATAAAAACAGAACCATTCTGTTTTCATACTTGGTCCCTTTTCTCTTTTTCTTAGCCTGTGCACCCATGAAAAGTGCAAGAGAGGAGAAAACCCAGGATGCAGATTTCACCAAATTAGATATAATGGCATCTCAGCGCATGTTGGGGCTTGACTTCACTGCGGAGGAGATTGACACTATGTATAATTATCTCCTCCGCAACCGTGCCAATTACGACACCATGCGAACATTTCCTCTAGATTACAGTGATCTGCCGGTGATACAGTTCAACCCTCATCCCACCGGTTTCCAAGTCTCCGTGGATCAGAAACCGGTCACCTGGAAAATTCCCGATGGCGTATCCTTGCCGGAGGACAGTAATGACCTCGCCTTCTATTCCGTTATGGAACTGGCCGCTCTGGTGCAGTCACAACAAATCACTTCCGTACAACTAACACAATTTTTCCTTAAACGGTTGAAAAAGTACGACCCCATACTCAAGGCGGTTATCACCTTAACGGAAGACCGAGCCATGAAAAGTGCCCACCAAGCCGATGAAGAGATTACCGCTGGCAACTACCGGGGCCCACTCCATGGCATCCCCTACGGGGTGAAGGATGTTATTGCTGTGGAAGGATACAAGACCACCTGGGGATCTGAACCTTACAAAGACCAGGTGATTGAAGAGACGGCAACAGTGGTAAAAAAACTGGACGCCGCCGGTGCCGTGCTGGTGGCCAAACTCACTTCCGGGGCCCTAGCCCGGGGCGATGTCTGGTTTGGGGGGAAAACTATTTCCCCTTGGGACACCACACAAGGGAGCAGCGGTTCCTCCGCCGGCCCAGCCGCAGCAACAGCCGCTGGGCTGGTTCCTTTTGCTTTAGGGACAGAGACCTGGGGGTCCATCGTCTCTCCCTCTACACGGTGCGGAGTGACGGGTCTTAGACCCACCTACGGCCGTGTGAGCAGAACGGGCGTCATGGTCCTCTCCTGGTCCATGGACAAAGTAGGCCCCATCTGTCGCTCTGCTACGGACTGTGCCATTGTATTTGATACTATTCGAGGTAAGGATAAAAAAGATCCTACGACCACTGAAGCCTCTTTCAATAATTTCTGGGCCAGCCCTGGTCAGGAATTAAGGGTCGGTTATCTAGAAGAGGCTTTTAAAAAGGACACCACAGATTCAGGAGCAAACGGCCGGGCCGCTCTGGCGGTGTTTACTAATATGGGTATTGAACTTAAGCCGGTGAAACTCCCGGAAGATTTTCCTTTCCGTACCTTCGATATTATACTGAGGGCTGAGGCTGGTGCTTTCTTTGATGAGTTGTTACTCTCTAACAGAGATGACCTCATGGTTGAACAGACGAAACGTTCCCGAGTCAACTCCCTGAGGCAGTCCCGTTTTATTCCCGCTGTTGAGTACCTCCAAGCCAACCGTCACCGGGGCAGGCTCATTGAGGCCATGCATGAGCTGATGAAAGATTATGATGTGATCATTTCACCCCAGCGGGGCGGCAACCAGACCCTTATTACCAACCTAACGGGCCACCCAGCACTATCTATCCCAGCCGGGTTTGATAAAAAGGGAAGGCCAACAAGCATTATTCTTGTGGGTAATCTTTATGATGAAGCATCCCTTCTGGAAGTGGCACGGAAGTTTCAGAAGGAGACAGATTTTGAGAGTGCCCACCCACCGCTTTTCAGCGGATCATAATAACTGAAGTAAAAACCGGAAATCAGATAATATCTGATTCCTCGGCAGAAAAGCTTATTAGAGGGTCAGGTATTGGTTTATTCAACCATTTCGGCAGAGCCAAGAAGGTCTTCCAGATTAAATCTGCCGTCCTTCTCCATTTGCCGAGCGGCGTCAACAATGGACTTCTGAGCTTTGTCCACATCACGTTTCGCTGCCGCACCTTCCACCGGTTCAAACATGGCCTGTTTCTTTTTAGGAAGGTTTTTTATTACCTTGTCCACTTCTTCTTGACTGTAGCCCTTAAGGGAAAGAGCGACGTTATCAAGCTCCACGGAGTTCATAAGATCACGAAGCAGATTTTCAGGGAAATAGGAAAGAATATTGTCAAATGTAAGGTGGTACTTTTTAATCTCTTCTGCCAACTCAGGGTTCTCTCGGGTGATGGTTTCCATAAACTGCTCTTCCTCAAAAGAAGACATCTGCCCAAGAAGACCCGCCACATCCTTCCCGCCGCCGCGGGCAAACTCTACCCCTTTCGGTAGGTAGAGCGACTTTGTCCTGAGCTGACTGGCCACATTCACAATCCCCTCAAGAGGAACATTCTGCAATGACCCGATCTGTATCAGTACCTGGCCCTTAGTCTCAGGATTTAGGCGTTCCAAAACTTTCATCTTGCGCTCAGACGAAACCTGAGCAAGGGCGATGGCAATGATGCGCGGCTCTTCCACTTCCAGTAAAGCAATGAGCTGTTCATCAGCCAATTCCTCAAGGAAATCAAACGGCTTCCTCGATTCTGGTTCTCCCTCACTTTTCAGCTTTTGAGAAATGATACCAAGGTAAAACTCATCCAATATCTGCTTTTTTAAAGCAGTGGAAACAGGCTCCATCTCCCTATCTCGCGCGCGAATACGACGAATATCTGATTCGCTGAGACTCTTTAACAGTTTCACTGCAACACTCTCCCCGATGATGGAGAAGAGGACAGCAACTTTGTCAATTCCGGCTAGTTTGTAGTATTCAGTAATCATTGCCTGTGCCTACCTACTTCTTTTTCTTCTTTTTCTTCTTTTTACCATCATCCTCTTCAGCCTCTGGAGCCGGTGCCGGTGTAGCAGCCGGTTCTTCCGGCGGAGGAGGTGCTTCTTGCTCTAACCAATCCTGAACTACGGAAGTGGCCACCTCTGGGTCACCCACACTCATGCTAACAACAGACTCGCGAGTTTTACTCACTTCAGACTGGAGAACACTGGGGTCCTCTTGAAATGCCGGAGCCGGGGTGGGCGGTGCCGCAACAGGGGCAGCCATTGTAGCTGTGGTAGCTGTGGTAGCTGTTGAAACATCCCCGTTACTATTTTTCATTGCTTTTTTTTTCGGTGGCTGCATCATCCATGGCGGTGGCATAACATACTTGGGTTTGGAACGTCCGTTGAACAGAATCACCGCTGCCAAGGCCAGAACAGCTAACAATGAAATGGCACTCATGAGATAAATGGGAATATTACTCATCCCGCCTCCCATGCTTTCCATTTCTTTTTGTGCCTGTTCAAGCATGGCCAGTTTTTCTTCAATCAGAGAATCCAGTGCAGCTTTCTCCACTTCTTTGCTGGTCATGGCTTGCACAGCCACTGCTTGCTCTTCCTCAGAGAGCTGAGGCCCCGTAAGAACATCTCTGAGTTGAGAGATCTCATCAGTCAACTGGTTCATCCGGAGTGAATCTCTTTCAAGCAATGCTTTCCGCTCGTTATCAAATTCCCTGGTCATCCGGTCATTTTCAAGTCGATCCAGTTCAGCTCGCCAGACAGCACGTTCTTCTTCCCGGCGCCGGGTTTCTTCACCCTTCCAACTCTCAAGTTCCATACGCCAGTCTTCCGCAACCTGCGCCTCAGCATCAGCCTGTTTCTCCTCCAGATGATCGATCTTTGCAGCAATAGAACGGAGTATGATAGACTCCGCCGTCCGCTCATCTTTCCTTTGACGGAAAGAGGCGGTCATCACAGAAAGCATATCTCCGCGATTTCTGTCAAAATGAGATGCCACCATAATAATCTGTCTTACGTTTTCAATGAGCTCAGGTGCAGAACCTTCGGGCAAAATACAGCTCACCTCCAGTCTCTCAATAATAGGAACTGAAGCTTTCGTATCCTTGTAGGACTGACTCAAAATCTGAGAACCTTCCCTGGGACCTTTAGGTGCTGCCACCAGCATATCAGCTGGCTCTTCAGCTACAGATTCCACCACAGGCTCTTCATCTTCCATACTCTGAAAATCGAATCCCGGTATGGGAATACCTGTCATCCGTGAGCGTGGCTCTCGAGATTCAGATGTGATGGGAATGGATCTTTCCGCTTCCTGTCTGCCTGACATGACTGCTGACTTCGCATCATCAGAACCTGCCGGACGAAAGGTCACTTCCTCCGTTATAGTAGGCGTGAACTTAAGGTCCACAGTCACATCAAGGACATACCTGTGATCGTCCATGATTTTCTGCAGAGCCGATTCGATTCGGCTGCGCAGGTCGTTCTCGAGCATCAATTTCTGGGCTAGGTAGGTTGACTCCTGGGCCGTTATGCTCGCTATGAGTGTGAGTCCTATGAAGGACTTAATAATCCGCATTTTCATTTTACCGCTCTCCCTTTACCTCGGAATATTACTGTTTTACGGGAGTTTCCTCCTCGATTTTAGACAATTGTGATCCCGAAATACCGGACGCAAGAAAGGTGATTTCCACGCGACGATTTCGGGCTTTCATTTCTTTTGTAGCATTAAGCTCTGCGATGAGCTCATCATTTATTACTCTGTCTTGTGGTCGATCTCTCGGCACATATTGCGCATAACCGACAGATTGAAGCCTCGTGGGGGACACCTCCATATTTATCAGCTGTCTTACCACAGCAGAAGCCCTGGCGCCTGAAAGTTCCCAGTTTGAGGGATATATTGACTGTATGGATTGAGGAAGTATATCTGTATCTGTATGTCCTTCTACAGCCACCATGAAATAGGAAGACTGAATGGTGGGCACAATTTTGTCTAGAACGTCCACGATCCCTGACTTAAGGTTAGCAGAACCAGAGGAGAAACTGATATCTGAGGATATGCCGATAGTAACACCTTTGGGCCCAGTTGTCACCTCTACGGGCTTTTCTCCCGTCTCAGGATCAGCTTCCATCTCTTCTACCATTTTTTCTGCCGCTTTCTTCACATCAGACAGGGACATGGACTGATTGTCCAATTTTTCCTTTTTGCCTACCGATTTACCCATACCATCAGCCATTTCCTGAAGCTTTACCGGATCAATTGTAGATATCGCCGCAAGCAATACGAAGAACGCAAAGAGCAAAGTCATCATATCAGCAAAGGTGCCAAACCAGCCAGGCAGGCCTTCATCTACCTGGTCACGGCCTTTAGCTATATATTTTTTCTTTTCTTGGGCAGTAGCTGCCATGAGGATTATTCTTCTCTCTTCCACTCCTTCGGAGGAATGAACGAATTTAATTTTTCTCTAACGATAAGAGGGTGTTTGCGCTGGTGGATCAACCGTGATGCTTCCACTAGCATGGCTTGTGCCGTGCTTGTCTGGCTAATACGTGAATTCAGTTTTGCTGCCATGGGCAAGAAAAAAAGATTTGCCATAAGTGCTCCATAAAAAGTAGTGATAAGAGCTGCGGACATACCAATTCCAAGGGCGTCAGTACCACCGCCCTCACCGCCGAAACCGGACAGCATGATAACCAGGCCAATAAGCGTACCAATCATTCCCCAAGCCGGCGACATGTTTCCCATGGTTTTAAAAAGTTCAGCCTGACTCTTCTCACGGATCTCTCTGTAATCAATTCGTGTATTAAGAATGTCTACAATCTCTTCTTCTGAGTATCCATCTATCACCATTTGAACTCCGTCTCTGAAGAAAAAATTTTTGACGCTTTCAACACCTTTTTCCAGGTCCGCAGCGCCTTTTCGCCCCACATCGGCCAAATCAACCGCTTCGTCTACCAGCCCGCCAAGCTTTTCGTCTTTGCCTTTAAAAACAGCACCCATGGCTGCCCCCAGTTTCAGTACTTCTGAAAGAGGAAAGGCCACCGATACGGAAGCAATCATCCCCCCGAATACAATGACAAAACTGGAACCGGAAACAAAGACCATGGCTGAAGCACCAGCTGCTATAGCGGCCATGGCAATACCCCCAATAGTGAAGCCAAGCCCTAAAAGAATTCCTACGAGTGTGGCAATATCCATGAACTAATCCTCATCTCTGGAGAAACTTGTTGTTTTAAGTCTATTCTCATGAAGAGCCTTTAAAATGTTTCGCACATCATCATATTCTGGATCCATCTGGAGAGCAAGATTCCAGTTAATTGTCGCTCTCTGCGGATCGCCAAGCTGATAATAGATAGATCCCCGGCGAGCATAGGCAAGAGCCAGGTTGGGGTTCATATCAAGGGCTGTCTCCACTTCCTGAAGTGCTTCCCTGTAGTCTCCGGAATGAAAATAACGGAGCGACCGGGACAGATGGCGCATGGCGCGGTTAATACTTTTCTGCGACACATTCTTTTCAAGGTTAAGTGATTTCACAGAATCTGCCAGGGAAACTGACTTCTGTTGCAAAAGGGAAACCTGCGTGGCAAGGTTTCGCACTTGGTGTCGTGACAATTTTAGTGAATCCCGCAGTACAGTTACTGCACCGTCCGCTGCCATGAGTGTTGAGTCGATGATACCGATCCCCGGGCCCGCAATTCTATCAGGCACAGGTGACGGCGCTCCTGGAAGACCAGGTAACCCAGGCACACCCTTCGGGATCGTCATTGTGAAATTCATCACAAGACCGGGGTGCTTTGCATCATATTTATTAGAAAACTCAGGCAAATTTTCTATGTGGGTGAATCCTAGGCCCAGGCGGTAATCCGAGGTAAGGGGGATGCGGAGTCCCACATTGAGGCCTGCACCGTCGAATTCACCCACAAAATCTATTCCGCCCCACTTGGGCATGAATGGTGTCTTTAGCAAAACGCCAGCGAAGACACCTGCACCCATCCCCTGCGATACGGTGTCAGCCTCAGCAGTACCGGGAGCAAGGGCTGTGGGCTGTACAGAGAAGCCACCAGTCCCAAACCCCATATAGGTACTCATGTGATACTGGCCAAATTCTTTCTCGCTCCCCACGGCGACAAAGAAGGTAAGCTGCTTGGGATCGAGCCTTAAACCTTCGCTTGCATCATTTTCAAAAATGACGTCATGCAAACCAATTGTGACTGACATATCCTGACGAACAAAAACTTTGTACTGTGTATGAAAGCCGAACTCCACTGGGGGAATATAAGTCGACTCTAGAATCTTCTCCACTGCTGTGGTGTCCGCCCCTTGTCCGGAAGAAAAACCAAGGGTAAAACGGTCGGAGACATCCATACTGAAAAAGACCCCCTTCGCCGTATTGAACGGTGAAAAGCTGTGAACCTCTGTAGTAAAACCGGAGGTAAATAGGTAGGGGGACCGTTTAATAAAGGTGGTTGGGATTTTCATCATGAAACCTGGATGAGTGAACGACACACGCGTCACCGCAGACAGATGAGCCAAAAAACAGAGGGCAAGAACGAGAAGTCTTAAAAGTCGCCGCGATATCATCTCATTTCACTCCCTTCCTCAGCTCCATTTGGGCAAGGCGGAGATATTCACTGTCAGGGAAAAAGTCAATGATTTCAGCAAAGGCTTGCTGCGATTGGTTATACTCTCCCATCTCTCGGTACACCATGCCGGTGAGGGCCATGGCGTCATCACGTTTATCAGATTCGAATAGCACATCAACCCATTGTAACAGGCGTAACGCCTCACGGAAGTTGTCCAGGCGGAAGTAGCATTCAGCAAGCCAGTAGAGAATGTTGCCGGCTGTGATATCATCCAGTTCAGCCAGGGACAGTTTCTCAAAATGTCCAACCGCTGCACCGTAATCTCCCCGCTGGTAAGCAAGAACACCGTTCATGTAGACCATCCTGTTGAAAGGTGGCGCTTCTGAAGTCGTCACAGCATCTTCTTCAGGTTCTAATACCGTCAACTCTTCCAACGTAACACCGGGAACAGGTGGGGCGATTTTTTCCATCACAGAAGGAGAAAACGCTTCTGCGATTACAGGTGCCTCCTGCGCAAGAAGATCGGAGATCATGCCCCGCAGATCCTTGTTTTCTGTCCGGAGTGTTGTCATTTGAGCACCAAGCGCCTTTTCTAACAAAGTGATACGGTCATTTATACGCCGGAAATTCTCTTCTTTAAAACCGGTCATTTCGTTATGAAGATTTGTCTCAAGACCTTCAATTTTTTCATGAATCCGCAGGAGTGTTTCATGCAATTGTTTGGTGGTCGCCATGTAGACCGATCCGCTAGGCTTCTTATCAAGAAAAAAGGAAGCTTCCTCCGGAGGTGATTTGATATAGCGGTCTACTTCCTCTTTCCCTGTTGCGGGTTCAATGACCACGCCCAGATCAAGAAAAAAGGCATCGGAATTTGAAGAGAACGCAGATGACGACTGCTGACCAATAAGAGTGGAAAAAACAAAGCCGAGAATCAAGAACGACCTTAGCCAGAGACACCAGCTGTTACTCATTCGTACTCTTCCCAGTCAATAGTATACGAATAACCGAGAAATGACCCCACATCAGCGGGAATGATAAGTTCAAAATTCCCTGTGGCACCCGGGAGAAGTGAAGAATCGGTTGTAATCCCGGAATCAAAAGTGTAATAAGAACCAGCTACGAAAGTTGTAAGTGTTCTGGTCTCACCACTCCAGTTTTTCCGGATAACAAAGTTAACTTTAACAAAATCGGCCCGGTGGCCGCCTACATTTTTCACCTGCCCCGCCAGTGCAACGTTATTAGATCGGTCCTTTTTCTCAGAAATGTTGCCTACAAGAACAATATTAGCGGCCCTACGACGGCTGGAGGCGCGGTCAGCAGATTCGGCAGAAACATAACGAGGCTGAGCTAGCTTGGGCATGGGTGGAGGACTGTAAGATTCCCGGATCTGCTCCGGTACATATTCAGGCTCCTCCTGTGCCATTACATTTTCCACGATCCTCACAACAGTACTCCTGTCAATGACCAGGTAGCCCACAATTGTTTCCACCTTCAAGATATCCTCATCCTGATAGACCACTTTGCCGAACATTGTACTACCGTTATCAAGAATAATCTCTTTCTGGTAAATGGAGAGTGGGTTAACCCACATTTCACTTCTGGCCTGAAGGTCCCGGACCTGCCCTGACATATGATCCAGCTCAGCCGCCATTTTCTTCAGCTCAAAACTGATCTCAGTCATCACATACTCTTCCTGGGGCAATCGCTCCGCTGGTCCTTCTTCCTCACCTTCACCAACCCCAGCAGCAGCCCTTCTCTTTGGCGCAGGTTCAGCACCAAGCGTCAGTTCAACACCTTTAACATTATCTTCATCAATAGTCACTTCCTGGGTCGCTTCGCCGCCGTCACCACTGGCCTTGAGAGTATAAGTTCCTGAATCTATTTTTTTGAATTCAAAACCACCTTTCCCGATCCTTTTCTTAGTGGTCTCTTTCCCCACCTCTTCACCATCGGCATCCAGTAGGACAACCTGGGCTGCGGGTACACCCTCACCTTCAAGGTCGATGACCTTACCGGAAATCTTGTACGTCTTAGCAGGTAGAGCCGTTGTTAAGAAAAACAGGCTTGACAATATGAATACACTTTTAGCTATTTGCTTCACAGCTTACCTCGAATTTGTCATTTAGCTATCTACCCCGGATTAGGGAGGCCAATCGTCCCGAGTGTAACCTGTTTGTGTCATATATGTCAAGAAAAAATGCAAAAATGCAAAAGCCTCAGATTGTAAGCCATGCAGTTTTTAGTAAGAGTCTGTAAATTGTTTAACAGTGATAGACAGATATACAAAGTACGACCACCTGTTTCACCACCTTATCCCCAACGCTGTAGGCGATATTAAGATTTTTTCAAAAGAAGATGACTACCTCATTCAACAAGATTATGAGGCAGTGACGGAAGCTGAGCTGGAAGTTTGGCAAAGACTCTTTGACAATCTCGAAAAGCCTCTTAAACGATATGCCAGTATGGAATACCTGGACGGTCTTAAAGCGTTAGGGCTCACTGCTGAAAAGTGGCCCAACTTCACCGAACTTTCACGCCGTACCAAAGCTGCAAGTGACTGGAAACTGACACCTGTTGCCGGCTTTTTGGAGGAACGGCCCTTCTTCGAATTAAACGCTAACCGGGAATTTCCCGTTACAGATATTATTCGCCAGTCAGAGCGACTTGAGCAGAAATATGAAAGCACTCCCATCGCTAACACGGACGAATACACGCCGGAGCCAGATATTGTTCACGACATCCTTGGTCACACACCTTTGCTGATGAACAAAAAGTTTGGGGACTTTCTGTGTGATGTAGGCAAGTTGGGATTGGAACTCCTTAATGACGAACGTGAGCTCGGGCCGGATCTTATAGCACACAATCTAAAACGTCTCCAGAATTTTGTCTGGTGGGGTTATGAATTTGGTATCCAAAAAAAGCAGCTTGGCAGCGAGGAACGACGGTTTCTGCTTAACGACATTGACCACGAGATTTTCGGTTCTGGCATTATCTCAGGTTATGATGAAGTAATGAATGTAGTCGCTTGCAGCAAAGGCGAGTCGGATTTTTCTCAGTTCCTTCAATTTGATATGAAAGAAGTGGTTATGACACGCTTCGACTATAGTAACATTCAAGATCGTTATTTTATCCTCGACTCTATGGACAGTCTTTACGATAACTTTTACAACAATCAAGATTTGTTCTTCTTCGAGGGATAAACTTTCTCAACCTCTTTAAAATCCACACAATGAAGAATTTACACAGACTGTTTATACTCACAATTTTCACTGTGCTCAATCTGGTTGGTAGTCAATCCCTAACTGGTGACCGGGGCCGTCTCATATCATCAGAACTTTTAGAGCACAAAACAGCATACCAGATTGACCAGGCACTGTCAGGTTCAATCATTTTCTTTAGAGCCACATACGGCGCATCCATTTATAAGCTAATTTATGAAACCATCGACCCTAACGGAGAGCCCACCATCGCATCAGGATCGGTTACAGCCCCGAAAAAACCGACCTTTGCGCTACCCACACTCAGCTTTCAATCGGGAACCATGATAAAACGGGACGAAGCGTCCTCGGCCACAGGGTTTGATGGTGGGTACGGAATTGTTGCTATGTGGACTGCTTCTTCTGGTTACTTGACGGTCATACCCGACTATCTGGGTTTGGGTGAATCTGAACTTTTCCACCCCTATCAGATGGCCAAACCGAACGCCACCGTCATTATCGACATGCTTAGAGCAACCCGTACTTTCTGCGACCAAGAGGGGTTAGAGACTAACGGACAGCTTTTTCTCACGGGCTATTCAGAAGGCGGCTACACCATGATGGCTGCCCACAAGATGATAGAAGAAGAACACCCGGAAGAATTCACCATAACAGCCTCAGCCCCGGGAGCGGGTGCCTATGATATGTCTGGGGTCATGGTTGATCTCATGCTATCGGGAGAAGAGTATCCCTCACCCTTCTATCTCCCCTATACGCTTTTCGCATTTGACGAATACTATAATCTCTGGGAAAGTCCATCCGATTTTCTCAAGGA
Source organism: Candidatus Neomarinimicrobiota bacterium (assembly GCA_012964825.1). Classification (NCBI taxonomy): domain Bacteria; kingdom Pseudomonadati; phylum Fidelibacterota; species Fidelibacterota bacterium. The sequence continues at coordinate 92,955 of DTTI01000084.1, read as the reverse complement.
AGAATATGCCACATTGCTCCCGCCACTGTTCGATGGAACCCACTCATCCAGCGAAATAAACGCTGCCATGCCTGCAGTACCCATGGAGATTATGGAACCGGACGTTGTAGATGCGTTCAGCAAAGATGAAAATCACCCCCTTCGTGAGGCGTTGCGTGATAACGATCTCTACGACTGGGCGCCTCAGTCACCCATGCGTCTGTTTCACAGCACTGGTGATGATCTGGTCCCTGTGGAAAATTCACGACTGGCTTATGAAACATTCCAGGAAAACGGCGCTACCCAGGTTGAATTGTTCGAGTGCGACTGCGGGACACATGGAGAAGCAGCCGCGTTACTGCTTTTCAGTGGGTTTGCATGGATACAGGGTCTAACGGACAAGAGCCAACCTCTACGGGTGGCTGATAATATTACGCCTGAAGGCTACAGCCTTCTATCAGTCTATCCTTCACCCTTCAATAGCTCCACAAAGATTAGCTTCACTCTCAATGAGCGTTCCGATATAAAGATCTCAGTCCTCGATCTGCTAGGCAAAGAAGTGGAGATGCTTGCTAGAGGCCCTTTCCCGGCAGGTCACTTTGAATTACCTTGGAATGCATCTCAATTTGCCGGCGGACTCTATATTATCACACTGGAGCGGACCAACTTTCATGGCATGATTGAGCGACACTCCCGGAAAGTTCTCTACTTGAAGTAGGACGAGGTCAGAACCATAGGACTCTCAGCCACCCGTTTCACTCTACTTGCTTTCCTTTTCTCCTGTCTGTTCATTGTCGGCTGCCTCCCCAAAGGAAAACCTTCAGATCCTAGGGTAATCCTCATCTCTATAGACGGCCTCCGGGCTGACATTTTTACCAACCCCGAAGTAAACGGATTTTCAACAGAGGATCTACTCAGCTTGAACAAGATGGCGGCTGAGGGCGCGCATATAAAGGAAGTGACTACTGTGTTTCCTTCCCACACCTTCCCGGCCCACACTTCTATGGTAACAGGACGGCTTCCTTTTGAACACGGGATCAACCACAACCACCCGTTCGACCCCAAACGTAACTTTGAGCCATGGTACTGGTGGGCCGATAGTCTGAAAGTCCCTACTGTCTTTCACTTGGCTCAGAAGAAAGGTCTAGTGACGGCGGCCACGCCTTGGCCGGTCTCCGTGAACGGTCCGTTTGACTACCTAATTCCCGAAATTGAGCCGGTGTGGGATGAAAAGGAGTCAACTCTCGATCTTGTGCGACAACATGATCGACCTTCAATGATGATTGAATATTTCTCTTTTTTCAGTGATCTCAACTCCAGTGAAAAATCGACTCACGGCTTTCAGAGGGACCTGAACCTGCACCATATTTTCAAAACTATCTTCAGGAAAGGCCTCCCTCATCTCACAGGTTATCACATTTTCCAAACAGATGACGTACAACACGCATACGGCCGGCATCACGACCGCGTCCGGGAAGCATTTCTGTTCGCTGATTCACTGGTAGGTGCCGTCATGGATCTGATCACCGAACTCAACCAGTGGGACCAGACAACACTCATCGTCACCGGAGATCACGGACACGTGGATCACCACACCGACATCCGTCTCAATGCTCTTTTGCATGAAAAAGGACTCCTCACTATAGAAAATGGGGGTATCACCAACTGGGAAGCAGTGGCTCACCCGTCCGGCGGGGCAGCTTTTATTCATCTGAAAAATCCCTCTGACGCCGCAGTAAGTCAAAAAGTGAGGTCTCTACTGGCAAATGTAGAATGGGGGCGGCTTGTTGAAGGGTCAGACCTGCCGGCAACGCTGAAAGGCTACGGCGAAACGAATTTTGTCGTTCTGGCTAAAGACGGCTACAACTTTCCCGGCGAGCTGGACCAGCCATTCATTCATCCCCATCCTGGCGGTGGTCACGGGGGAGACCCGAATAACCCTCAGTTAAAATCAACACTCTTTGCCATGGGACGGGGGATTCGGTCTGGTGCCACCGTAGAATCGAGCCACATCACACAGACAGCTTCACTCATCGCCAGACTCCTCGATCTAACGCTAGAGACAGACCGGCTGGTACCTAATATTCTTAAATAGAGCACTGAGTAAATAGCTTCCCCGCTGAGCTAGGCGATTATGAGGTATAAAACAACCGTCACAGCGGCACCTACAGATGCATAGGGAATCTGCGTCCTGACGTGATCGATGTGATCGGAAGCCGATGCCATGGAAGAGATGATGGTGGTGTCCGAGATGGGCGAGCAGTGATCACCAAATACCCCACCCCCCAGAACAGCAGCAAGAAACATGGAAGTACTTCCCTCCAAAGTCGCCGCCATGGGAACCGCTATGGGGACCATGACAGCAAATGTCCCCCAGGAAGTTCCAGTTGAGAACGCCACAAAACATGAAATGAGGAAAAGCCCTATGACTGCCATCTTTGTACTAAGGACTCCCGAGATAACACCAGCCACATAAACGCCGGTCCCCAGCTGGCGAACTGCATCCCCCAGTGCAAAAGCCAGTAGAAGCAAACTGACCACAGGAATCATCCCGCCCATCCCCTTGAAAATAAGATCCACAAATGTGTTGAGTGGGAGTCCTCTAAACAGATTAAGGGCTGCCAAGACCACTAGACTCATTATCACCGCCCAAAGCACCGCCGTTGACCCGGAGCTGGCTTTGATTATGTCCCAAAGCACTGCCTCCTCTCCTACATTCAGTCGGCCCGTCACGTAAATCCCCACTACAATGCTCACCACCATGGTAATGACAGGTGCAACAAGATTCACCGCACGGTGTTGAATTCCCTCCAGGGGCTTCACACCCACCACATCGTCTGCCACCATGGGCCGGGCATCATCTCCGTAAACTTTTCCCTCATGCTCAGCCCTTAGCTCGGCCGCTTTCATGGGGCCCAAGTTCCATTTGCGCACGATGCTCAGGAATACAATTACAATAGCCGCCATTGGATAAAAATTTACCAGAATGCTCTGAAACAACACAGCCACCGGTGATTCAATTCCTTGAACCGCCAACAGACCGATAATAAACGCTCCCCACCCGTTGAACGGAACCAAAATACAGATTGGGGCTGAGGTGGAGTCGCATATATAAGCCAGCTTCTCCCGACTTACCTTAAAACGGTCTGTGAGGGGCCGGCCAACAGTCCCCGCCACCAGAGATGTTATGGAACTTTCTACTGTCACCAGTACACCTACCAGAAAAGGGACAAGTTGCGCCTGGGTTCTGTTTCGGACCCATCGCTTCTTCTCAAGCCAGTTAACAAATCCCTGAACGCCTCCCGTAGCACTCATGAGTGTAAGTGTACCTCCTACGGCCAAGCTGTAGAGCAATATTCGTGTGTTACCCGCATCGGAAAAAACATTCACAATACTTGCCACCGTGGCACCTGTTGCACTTATGGGATTCCAGTTGTTCAGTACCAGCCAACCGAGCCATAAACCAAATAGTAGTGCTGGGTAGACCTGCTTTTTCCAGAGGGCCAGGCCAAGAGCTCCCACCGGTGGCAGAAGAGACCAGAGGCCGTAATGTTCAGGAGTCAAAATGAATGAGGGAGGTCAAATATCCCCGACCGGGGGCTGTGCTAAGCTCAAGAAAAACCCGTCCCCTGTTTTTCTCCACAGGGACACGCCTCAGATGACATGGGAGCGGCTGACCCTGCCAGCGGTGCGGGGGCACTCATCAGTTTTTCTGGCGTCTCGGCATTACAAATGGGGCACACCTTAGGTTCATCACCAGAAGAAAAAACAAGCTCCTCGTAGGTGTGATCGCATCTGGCGCATTTGTAATCGAACATCGGCATAGCTACACTAAAAGTTTACACAGCGTCTACGGCTGTTTTCAAGCTCTGGTTTGCTTTTTGGTACCCATAATTCACATTATACCTCTATGGCTTTAAATGAATCATCCATAATTCCAACAGCTTCTTCCACTTCTACTTTTGTGATGATAAGCGGCGGTGATATTCTTATGGAATTCCCGTAAAGTCCACCTCGACCGATAAAAAGTCCTCGCTTCTTTGTCTCTTCCATCAATTGGTCGGTCGCTGCAACGTTGGGTGTCCTGTCACCTGCCGTTTCATCCATCACAAGTTCTATCCCCTGCATGAGGCCCTTTCCACGCACTTCCCCTATGACCTTTGGATATTTTTCTTTAAGTCCCTCAAGCCCATCCCGGAGAATTTTGCCCATTTCCGCCGAATTACCTTTCAGATTATCTCTTTCTATAATATCAATGGTGGCATTTGCCGCAGCACAGCTTACCGGGCTCCCGCCAAAGGTGGAAATGGTATTCTTGGTAAGTGTGCTTGCGATCTCTTGGGTGGTAACCACAGCAGCCAGTGGCATGCCGTTGGCTATCCCCTTAGCAACGGTGATCATGTCAGGCTCCACGCCGTAGTGCTCAATACCCCACCGTTTCCCGGTGCGGCCGAAACCTGTCTGCACCTCATCTGAGATGAAAACACCACCGTAATTCCGGACAATCTCCGCCACGATCTTGAAATATTCGTCAGGCGGTGTAATAAACCCGCCTACACCCATAATAGGTTCAGCCAGGATGCCGGCAACCTGTCCTGTGGTGGTGGTGCGGATCAACTCATCAACGTCTTCCGCACAGGCGACACCGCACTCCGGGTAAGTGAGCTTCAGCGGACATCTATAACAGTAAGGCGCCACGGCATGTTTTACAGCGGAGACCTGGGTCGGTAGGGCACGCCACGATGCATGAGCCGTGAGGGATTGGGCCAAAAGAGAACGTCCCGAATAACCGTGCCTCAGTGCTATCAGTTCTGAGTTCCCAGTATAAAGCTGAGCCATCATGACGGCTGTTTCATCAGCTTCCGTTCCGGAAGCATTGAGAAATACCTTCTCAAGGTTCCCCGGGGCGATCCTAGCCAACCGCTCGGCCAACTCCACCACCGGCACTGTGGGGTACAAAGAAGATATATGTGTCAAATGATTTACCTGAGCAATAACAGCGTCATTCACCTCTTCATTGGCATGCCCCACAGAAACAGTCAGTATGCCACCGAAAAAATCCAAATAAGAATTACCATCCATATCTGAGACACGGGTTCCCTTAGCCTCCGTTATCACGACAGGTTCTTGGTAAAAATTCTTTACAGCTTCAAAAAGGTGTTTCTTGTGTTTATCACGTACTTCCTGACTGTTCATACTGCTATCCTCATATTTTGATCAAACATATCTCTCAGCGGCGCCCGTGATGGGAATCACCACCTTCTCACCTTCCTTTATCCATCCTGTTTCAACCAAAGTTTTAAATCCGAGCCATGACACACCATCCTCACAGGAACCATCTACACCGGACAGTTCATTAACCTCATGTGACGCCTCCATAATCTGAGCTTCATCTACCATAAGAGCTATCCCGCCGCTGTCCCACAGCGTCTTTAATATCCATGCACCTCCTAAAGGAGAGGGGACATTCAGACCAAGCGCTCCTGTATGACTCTTCTCCCACAGGTCATTTTCCTGAAGCCCTTCATCAAATGCCTTCACGATAGGGGCGCACCCATCAGATTGGACCACCACCATGCGCGGCCTGTCTGTCTCTTTTTGATCCAGCCAGTCAAGATCAATCATTTCATTGAACGCTTTCCACATACCAATGAGGCCTGTGCCGCCTCCAGTGGGATAAACTACAACATTCGGCAGTCTCCAGTCCAGTTGCTCTGCAATCTCGTATCCCATGGTCTTTTTACCTTCAACCCTGAAAGGTTCCTTCAGCGTGGAAAGGTCAAACCATTCTTTTTTCATCTCTTCACGCATCTTACTGGCGGCTTGGGCGATAGTTCTTCCTCCCAGCCGCAAGTCAGCACCATATTCTTCCGTCGCATCAATGAAGGGAGTAGGTATCGTCTCAGGCAAGAAAACATGGCATGCGATCCCCGCAGCTTGGCAATAGGCCGAGGCGCTTACGCCTGCGTTTCCTGCTGATGGTAGACACACCTCAGATATACCATTTCCCCGGGCGTGTGAAACTGCCATGGACATACCCCTATCTTTGAAAGATCCTGTGGGATTGACACTTTCATCCTTGAAAAAGATTGTTACACCATCATAATCAACGCCATCAGTTGTGGGCGTCCATCCTTCCCCCAGTGTCACTATATGATCATCATCTATGGGGGCCAACACATCTCTATATTTCCAGAGCGTCTTATTATCAGAATCGAGATCACTTCTTTTCGGTGGGGTATTCTCCCAATCGAAAACAACCTCAAGTGGTTTACCACAGGCACAGGCGGTTTGAACACCTTCTAGAGGTGATTCCTCTCCACACCAAGTACACTGATAAGTTATCTTCGGCACGCGCTACTGGTTCAAAATTCGCTTAATAAGTTTCTTATCATCAGGCAAAAGTCCAGACCGCACCAGTCTGGGCGTAAAACGTTTCCATCTTTCATCACGCTGGAAAATAGATCTAAATATGGGGAGTGCTTTCTCAACTTCACCACTGCTGGCCAACGTAACGGCTGTCCAGAAAGGCAGTTCAAGGTTCTCTGGGTAAAAATTGGTCGCGGCTTCATACTCTTTAAGTGCTCCCGTAATATCATTTTTCTCCATGAGGAAATCACCTCTGTTTGCATGCTGGTAAGCACGATGAATGCGAATGAGTCGCCTAAGTTGTCTTAAGGGATTGGCATGGTCATCTATTCGCAAGTCAAGAACAACATCTTTCCATTGAACACCGGTCGGTTCGCCAGCAACGATAAGCATTGCCGCGGATTGCTTACCGCGAATGTCACCACCTTCAGCCTCAGCAGCCTCCAGCGCAGCCATCATGCGGTCTGCAAGGTCGCCTTGAGTGTTTTCAAAAGCTCTAGCCATTGCCGGCCAGACAGTCTCTTTCTCCATCATGTTAGCCTGCACAGAATAAGTCTTACCGATCTGATGCCCAGCAGCCTGAATACACTTATCCCCAGTGTGCACTGCGACATTCCCGTTTATGTCAATCATCGCGACTTGGCGTAAGGCCTCCCCATCATCTTCTGCCAATAATTCCTTTAATGCTTTATTCGCTGTGTATCCATTTTTCATCCGTTCCAGCCCATCAGGTCCATAATCAGCTTTCACAAAAGATTGCGTCGCCACAGCACCCACGCCCGCTTGTGCCCAAGGAACCAATGAACCTACAGAAAACCAGTGGCTTTGGACAGCCACTCCGAACTCCCCGGTCTCGGGGTCGAAAGCAATAACGGAATATGTTGACACAGGCCTGTAGTGTGACGCCTCGGTAGCCAAAAGATGCGTTGAAAGACCTACAAGCCATAACACGGAAAAAAGAGTAAGTATTTTTTGATTGATCATTACCGTCTCTCCCTCTGAATTTCCCAGAAGTTACCAAGGTGTGATCAGTTTTTCCGTTGCATCTTTAGATCAGCCACCACAAGATTTGCCGCCGTTTAATACAAAATCATGTTACTACCCAACCAGCATCATCTCTTTGATATCCCTGATGACGTAACTTATCTCAACTGCGCCTATATCTCACCCTCTCTGAAGTCCGTTACTGAGGCCGGGCGCCGGGGAATGGGGAAAAAATCTCAACCGTGGTCCATAACCCCTCCAGACTTTTTTAAGGAATCGGAGGAGGCCCGGAGTCTTTTCTCCCAGATCATAGGCTCCTTTTCGGAAGACATTGCTATCATACCCGCTGTCAGTTACGGAATTGCCATAGCTGCCTTAAATCTGCCCATAAAGAAAGATGAAAATGTGGTAGTATTGGAAGAACAGTTTCCATCCAACTATTATGTATGGTCAGAAAATGTTAAACGTGCGAACGGAGAGCTGGTTGTCGTTAAGCGTCCGGCGGAAGGGTCAATCACTTCAGCTATCCTAACAGCAATCAGTGAAAAGACAGCCGTGGTGGCCTTGCCCAACTGTCACTGGACAGACGGGGCCGTTATCGATCTCATAAAAATAAGCGAAAAGTGTCGACAGTCCGGTTCAGCCCTCGTTCTTGATCTAGCTCAATCCGCTGGTGCCATGCCCTTCTCTGTTAAGGAGATTGATCCCGACTTCGTTATTGCTCCCTGCTACAAATGGCTTCTTGGGCCTTATTCACTGGGGTTCCTCTATGTTGCACCGAGACGGCAAAGTTGCGATCCTCTAGAGCACAACTGGATCGACCGCGCTAATAGTGAAGACTTTGCCGGTCTTGTTAATTACCGGGATGAATTTCAACCCGGGGCCAGAAAATTTGATGTGGGAGAACGAAGCAACTTTGCCCTTATGCCCATGGCTGTGGCAGCGTTGAAGCAACTGCTTGAATGGGATGTAGAAAATGTAAGTGAGACGCTGGCTGCTTTCACCGAAACCATCGCGCTTCGAGCTACTAAATTGGGCCTTAATGTGGTGCCGGCTAATGAACGAGCATCACACCTTATGGGCATTCGTTTTCTGGATGGTGTGCCTAAAGGACTTTTAGAGAAACTGGCGGAAAGAAAGGTTTATGTCAGCGTGAGAGGAAATTCAGTGAGGGTTTCACCTCATTTATATAACACCGATGACGATGCATACCGCCTGTTTGACGCCCTTTCAGCCGTTTTGTAAACTAAGCTCAGCCTAATAAAACTGGGCAGGTCATGCAGTGGGCACCACCGTTTCCCTGCCACATTTCATCAGCAGAAAAGCTCTCCAAGACTATCCCATACTTTGCCATTTCTTCTCCAATTCTTGTAGTACCTGCGAAGCCGATGGTACGCTCTGACCGTTTCGTCACCACTATGTTCAACATCCCCATTTCCCTTTCCTGAAGATTGGTGGCAATACAGTCGAATCCCCGCTCATCCAGTAATTCCCGAAACATAACATTCCTGAAACCCGAACTACCGTCCTCATAAAGCCGACAAGGGAAGACATCAAACATAGGTTCATAGATGACACAAAGCTTTTCATCGAGTACCATGAACAGGCCATCAATATGTACATTCCCATGAGGTAGGGGTACTTCAAGAAAATATTTTACATCCTTGCCCATGATCAGCTCTCTCAATGCCCGAGTCCCTGTTTCGTTGGCCCGGTCGCAGAGGGATGCCACTACCATGTCGTCACCAATGAGTGTCACACCACCACCTTCCAGAAATCCGGGCTGATCAATGCGCCCGAGTATAGGGACACCCAATCTTTCAAGAGCCCGTCCAACAATCCACTGATCTCCCCACCGCCCCTTCAAATGGGGTCCCATGAGTATCGCCCCGCTACAAAAAACAGAAGCGAGATCACGAGTATAGGTCATATTTGGTCGGTGACAGATGTAAGACATGGCGTCATCATCACTCTTCAAAACATCTGTCAGAAGAATTGTCTCCACCCCGTGGCTTTGGAACAGTTCCAGCATACCGTTGTAATCAGCAACAAACTTGTCTCTCTCCACGGGGCGCTGAAAGTGGAACTCTTCAAGGGTGTCATCCGTCACTTTTTGCAGTTCCTCCCCCGGTCGATGCATAAGGACCCGTTTCATTGTACCGTATGCCGTGGCAACACCGAACTCTTTCATTTCTTTCTCCTTTCAAGCCAGTAATAAACAGGAACCCCAGTCGCCGATAGGGCCACACCCATCAAAGTATCACCCGGACGATAAACAAGGGCACTGATGAGAAATCCTGCAATTGTGACAATATAGATAATGGGTATAACGGGAAATCCAAAAGACTTGAATTTCTCACCATCATTACCCCGGGCAAATTTAAAGACGGAAGCCACCAGCAAGATGTTGAACAGATGGTTGGGCACCACAAAAAAGTTCACAATCCTGCTGAAAGATTGAAAAAAGACCAAAGCTATAACAGCCGTAACGCAGCTCATCAAAATGGCTCCTAATGGCGCTTGTGAGCCTGATGAAACAGTGGCCAGAAGGTGGAATAATCTCCCCACTATTCCCCCTCTCTTTGCCTCCTCACTGTACTGAATGCCCGCGGCGAAAAGCAGACGTGGGAATGTCATCACCAGTCCGCCAAGAGCACCAAGGATGGATATCATCATCAACAGGCTAATAAATTTCCCCCCTGCGCTCCCAAATGTTTTTTCAGCCACCACTACAGCTGCCAATGATTCACTTCCTGCCATTTCATGAAGAGGCACAACCCTCAGGTAAGCATAGTTTGTAAGCAGATACACTATAATTATAAGAACCAGACCCAGAGTAAGCCCCAGCGGTAAATTTTTTTTCGGATCCCTTACTTCTCCAGCAGCATGCATAATATCCACCCAACCGTCATAGGTGAAAAGGACAGCACCTATACCAAGTCCGATGAGGCGAAAAAATCCCCAAATCCCTTCAGAGAAACTAGCGACAGCCATATCTGCCGTTGATGTGGAGTGAGCTCCCTCCACCAAGAAAAGGCTTCCGGCAACAAGCACTAGCAGTGCTGATATTTTTATTATAGTCAGAACAATTTGGGTTCTGCCACCCCATTTAACGCCTAAAAGGTTGATCCCTGTAAAAACGACAATAGCCACTACACCCCACGCTACAGGCGAAAGAGAGATTGCGGATGCAAGAATATCAGAACAAAACTTCCCAAAGAGGATTGCCACCGCTGCCACAGAGCCAGGCCCTGACACCCACACATTCTGCCACAGTTTCACAAATCCCAAGAGCTCGCCGAAACTTTTCCGGATGATATGATAGTCCGCGCCTGATCGCGGAAGAGCAGCACCCAACTGCCCTACGGTCATAACCCCCGTCAGTGTAATAACACCACACAGCCCCCAGAAAAGATATATCTGCCAAGTGGCCTGGGCAATGGGAGCAAGTTCCTGAGGGGTATAAAAAATGCCGGAGCCCATCATATCCCCGGCAACTACGGCCATAACGGCCACCAGCCCCAGCTGGCGGCGTAATTCTTTGGTCATTTTTTCCTTATTTTATCTCTCACTGCGGTGGCAGATTTTTTAATGAACTCTTTGAGTCGCTTTGGACGTTCCGGCCAGATGGCATTTTGAACCGTAGTTTTCCGCTCTTTCATGGAAAGTTCTGACAGTTCATAGCCTGTCACATTGTCCACAATTTCCATCTTCCAGTCATAGCCAGCCAGTAATCCCATCATCGTTACCATCTTAATTGCAATCTTGGTGATAAGCTCTTCTCCGCTGTCCATATTTTCTGGTCTTGGACCAAACAGTTTCAATGAACCCAGCTCTTCGTAAGAAAGCCACCATAATATGATATTGCCCATCATGAAGCCAGCGCCATAACCAACAAAAGTACCGCCAGTCATACCCACAGCTCGGGTTTTCCAAGGCGCTCGAACTTTTTTCTCTTCTACATACCTCAACTCATCAATCTTTTCAATATCAAAAGTTTGAACATCAGTTATCGGTTTGCCCAGCTGCGTAGCCAGCAGTATTTCATCTTGCAATTCCTTGAAAGAAAGGTCTCGAACAGTATCTCCTGATGCAAGCACAAGTTCCCAGTCCTGGGCTGGAAGCACTCCGCTGCTTAAGACAAAAGAAAAAAGAAAAAAATGATATTTATTCATCAGGCAAATACAGAAAATGCTGACGGAATCATCCGAACGGAGAATGGTGTGGAACCTTTCAATTCACCATCAAGATTAAGAATCTCATCTTCCGCCGGTGTGATTGAAAATTCTTTTACTTGGTGATACTCCACAATAGGATCATCAATATGAGATCCGTCAAAAACCTTCGGAAACATCTGCAGAAGTTTAAGACGGCCGGCATTTCTTACCAGAACGAGATCTATGAGTCCGTCATTGAGTTCAGCCTTGGGAGCCATTTTCATACCACGACCTGTGTGCTGTGTATTGCACGCAATTGTGAATAGGAAATCGTCATCAATCTCCTCTTTTTCTATGACCAGTTTTGCTGAACGTCGCTTCAGCTTCATCACGTGGAGAAGTGTTGTAACATTATATCTTTGTTCACCAAGCCACCGCAATTTTTCGGCGCTCATATTGATATCGGTTACCATTCCCCACCCTACAATATTCATGCAGTAAACCTTCTCTTCGGGCATCTCAACTTCAGCCACATCGATTGGTGTAGTGCCCCCGGAAACAATTCGTCTAGCAGCCTCCACAGGATCGAGGCATTCCATGTCATACATAAATGAGTTCCCCGTCCCGCCCGGGATGTAGCCAAGAGGAACTTGCTTTCCATCAGTCCTTGTAAGCAGGCCGTTTATGATTTCATGAAACGTCCCGTCGCCGCCGATATGACAGAAACCTGTGATACCTTCAAGATCGATTTTGCAAGCAATCTCTGTGGCGTGGCCGGCATATTCTGTCTCTCGAATATCAAGATCAGCACCAACCTCCCTAAAAAGAGGCTCTACCTGTTTAAGAATCTCCAGTCCCCGCTTGGTCCCCCCTTGAGGATTAACAAGAATAATAAATCTATTGGAAGACATAGTGTTCTCTAACCGTTCAGTTTTTGGCGAATATAGCCGTGCCTGTTGGTTTCGCCACGTCCTTTGTCCGAAGGAAAGCTTAGTTGCAAGATATCAGGAACTCGGTCTTGGTATTTACCATCCCCATTGTACATCAAATAGGGGAAATAGATGCCATTGGATACCAAAAGGATAGTGACCGTAAACAATTTTGTAGCCAAGAGAAATTCGGATACGGTCATTGCCGCTCCAAAGAAACAGTGATTTGTGTTCAAGAAAAAAATCGCTCTCCGAGCCCGGCAGAAGTTGAACATCCACATCCAAGAGATATTGCAATCGCTTTGTTAGAGCTCGTATGAGATCAGCGCCGACATTTAAGCCGTAACCATTATAAAGCACAGCTATCCTTGGGTAGACCAAAGGCAGATCGACTGTTGTCCTTTTGTCCCAATCCCCTGAAGCAATCGCTAGTGCCATGCCAAATTTTCCCGTTAACTGCATCCCATTACCAAGATGACGCGTGATCAACACTTCGTTTCTTGAAGAAAAGGCAACAGGAATCTCAGAAATATCCGGATCTCCGGAGATAATTCCGCCTACGTCCATATCCGCAAGTGTACTATTCCCGAAACCTTTCAACCTTAGCTTACGCAGAAGTGGTGTGGGATATACCAAGCTGTGGCGTGTCGATACCATTCCAAAATCACTACGACCCCAATACTTCTTTACTTGCACGTTGGGTATGATTAAAAAGGAGATCGGATGGACAGACCATTCCAACTCCTCTGTTTGCCCGTATTTCAATGGCTGAAAGACCCCTATCTCCCAGCGCCCAGCAGGTATGGTCACGGCCGTACCGCCTGACCAGACCTGGGCTTTTGGTAGACTAAACAATAAAAGGAGGGAAAATATGGTACGTCTCATTGGGTCAACAAAAATTCTGCGCTCACAGGCGCATGATCAGAAAAATTGAACATGTCCTGGTGGGTTGTACCAGTGGTGTTTGCCCAACCGCCGTTTGTGAAAATATAATCAATTTTCTTGTCCCACCACTCCGTCCCTGAGCGATTGTGGGTGAAATAGGAAGAATTGTCCATTAAATAATCGTTCAGAGCCACTGCTGGTGTGTAGTCACCATATAAAGAAGTGAGCCAGTCTTGTTCCGTGGTATAATCCAGACCATCTCCGCATTGATCTGAGGTTTCACCAGGACATCTGTCCTCATCACAATATTCTGTTTTCTCCGAACCCGGTGGAACCGTGTTGAAATCACCTCCACCAACAAATGTGGCCCCAATGCCATTAAGCTCATCCAATTCAGACTTGAAGAGCTTTACATGTTTCTCTTTTGTATCGTCCGTGGAGAAAGCCGCTGCGTGTATATTCACCGCCCAAAAGTTGTCATGTCCCGGAACCTCAATCTTACATTTGATAATGTTCCTCCGGGGCCAAAAATATTGTGTCAGAGCACTCTGGTCACCACGGAGTGCCATCTGGATTCTCTCGGCATCATTAATCTCCCAACGAGAGAGAATCACATTTCCCAGATCCATTCGACCAAGTCCATCGCTTGGAATAAACTGGCTTTTTTGAATAGGAGCATAGACACCATAGTTCAGTTCTGTATGATCGAGAAACCACTGTATCTGATCTATGTAAGCAGAGCGCTTAGAATTTCTATCCACTTCCTGGAGCAACAGAATGTCTGCTCCGATCTCACCCATCTCCCTGGCTATGGTCTCCAGATTTTCAACGACCTCTTTCTCGGTAAGTAGTACACGATCACCGCATGAATCGAGATACCAGTCAATTCGGCCCGCACCGAAACGGATATTCCAAGTAACTACTGTAAACGAAACAATTCTGTAAGGTGGCGTTGTTATTTTAGCGGCTTGATAATAGACCGCCTCTTCCAAATCTTCGAATTGTGTCACCAGCGGCTCACAACTCAGAAGAAAAAGAGCGGTTAGACATATGTTAACACGCATCAAGATATATAGTCTCTCAGTTTTTCAAATAGTTTATGGGTCGCTTTCACATCCTCCATGGCGTATTGCTTTATTCCTTCCAAGTTTCTCTCTTTAAAAGCCTTTCCTACTGTTGCACCTGTCACCTTTCCTTCCTTTGGCGAAGGGATGCCGAAAGAACGGCATGCAATATCAAAACTGACTCGACCCCGGAAATCCCAATTAGCAAGAAACTGCATAAGATCAATATGGCTTTTATAACTAAACCGGCGAAGATCAGTGAATTTTTGATTTGTAATCTTGGTTCCGTGATGGGCTGCGCGAATGATTAAAAAAGGGATGTCGAATCCGAGACCGTTGTAGTGCACAAACCGCACCGATTGAGCTGATTCGTGGTTCACCACATCAAAGAATCTTTCCAAGGTATCGTGTTCATTAGACTCGCAGATGACATTATCCCGATGTGTCCCATCACCTTTGAGCCAACGCATGCCGACACAAACCACTTCCCCGAAAAAAGGGGACGTGGAACGAATCAATGACTCAGCCTCTGCCGGATCACCTCCACTCTGTTCAAGTCGTCTCTCCGTCCGCTTAGCCACTTCTGCCTCAACCATATCGTCCAGTCCCTTTCTGGGAACGGTTTCAATATCCATTATGAGATAACTCACTGTTTACTCTTTCTTTTTCATTTTTTTGGTGATGATCCTATTTCCATTAAGCCGAAATCAAATTTCCACACATTCCCGGCAATATTCAACCTTCTGTTCTGAATTAAAGTAACCATAATGAGAGTAGATGTTTCTCATGGTTGAAACTTTTTCATTATTGAGATTGTTCAGAGATGTAACTTTTAATGAAACTGACCCTTCTTGAAAGGAGACACTCAAATGGATAAAATCACTGCTTTTGCTTTCACCACATTGTTTTTGTTCGGTTGTGCAGCGAACAAACCGCAAACAGACAGGCTTACACTGGGAACTATTCAAAAATCCGTGTATGAAGGTGCAAATCAGGCTGAAATAATGGAAACGATGGGTGCGCCGAATATTATAACCAAGGATTCAGACGGCAAAGAAGTCTGGACTTATGATAGAATATCCAGGGAGGCACAAGCAAGCAGTGGCATGGTGGTGTCTTGGTGGAACCCCATCAGCTGGTTGGGCGGTATTGCATCAGGAACCGCCTCAAGATCCTCCACTACCTCCAAGTCGATTACAGTGTTAATCACCTTCAATGACAACAAGCAGGTGGCTAACTTTAAATATCAGCGTTTAGAATTTTAACTCTTGAACCGTTTTCGTAATCCTACAAGTCCAATACAAAAAGGTTTTGGGCTTGCCCTAAGGTTTTACCTCATAACCTTTCTTAGCTGTGTGGCCCCAAGACTACCAGCTCCTCCCACTACTGTAGCCCGCGCTATGGAGACACGAACCTATACTGCTGATAGGCAGAAAATTTTGAAATCTTCCGTAAATGTCCTGCAGGATCTCAGTTACACAGTGGATGTCATCAATATTGAGTTTGGCCTTCTGACTGCCAGCAGAACAACTCAAGAACAACAGGCACGCTTATCGGAAGATGAAGAGGTTATACCATCCATGCCCACATGGAAAAAAGTTGTTCTTACTGTTGGGGGTGTGTTTCTAATAATTGGAATCTTGAGCTTGCTGTTCGGTGGGAAAGATGGCGATAAGAAGGACAGGGATAATAAAACGCATGTTATTCATCATGGCGGTAATGATAAAAGCCCTGATGGCCCAAAAATTCACCGTTATCGAATAACGGTGAACCTTGATGAGGCAAACAATAATGAAATAAGTGTCCGTGTCAGTGCGCAAGGTGAAACGGAGCAGGATGGAAAAATTTTACAAACCGGTGGTGTACATGAGCCTGAGTTCTTCCAACGATTTTTCGCCAGTCTTGATAAGTCACTTTTCCTGGAAGAGTAACGTTTCTGATTCCTTTTGACTCATCTTAACTTCAGAGTCATGATAAGACAAACCTGCATACTCATCTTTTGCCTGGCCGTCTTCCCGGCCGAAGGGAAAAAAGTCAATATAAAACTTGCGACACTTGCTGGTCACGGTTCTCCGTGGGATCTTCGATTGCGTGAGATGGGTCAAAATTGGCGCGATGAATCTAACGGTGAGGTTAAGCTCACTATCTATCCTGGGGGTGTTGCAGGTGATGAATCAGCGGTCATCCGCAAAATGCGTATCGGCCAACTCAACGCAGCATCCTTATCTACCAGTGGCCTCGCTTACATCGTGCCAGAATTTGCTGCTGTCACTCACATCCCTCTGCTTTACAACTCCGATGAAGAAAAAGATTACGTTCGTGAAAAGTTGAGCCCTGAACTGATTCAAAAACTTGAAAAAAAAGGATATGCATTCATTCACTGGGGTGAGGTGGGCTGGGTACGCTATTTTGCTCAATCACCGGTTAGAGTTCCCAACGATTTGAAGAAGCATAAATTATTCGTATGGGCTGATGAAGGAACTGATATTGAAATGTACAAAACTCTCGGCCTGAGCCCTGTACCTCTTGCCGCAACTGATCTCACCATAGCGCTTCAGACCAGCATGGTTACCGCATTCAGTACAACCCCCTTACTCGCTCTTGGGAATCAGTGGTTCGCAGGCGCAAAACATATGACAGACGTGAAGTGGGCGCCTCTGATGGGTGCCACGATTATACAGAAAAAAGTGTGGGACCAAATCCCGCCCAATATACAGGAGCTTATACTAACCGCTTCCAAGGAAGCCGAAATTGAATTGACCGAGGAGATTCGCAAACTGGATGACAAAGCGGTAGAAGTGATGTCCGAGTACGGTCTCATTGCTCACAAAATTACAGATGAAGAATATGCCGAGTGGGAAGCAATAGTAAAGACGGTCTACCCCTACATTCGCGGGAGGATTGTCCCTGAGGAAGCCTTCGATAGGGTTGTTCGGCTAAGAGACGATTTCAGGGCTAACCGTTTGTCAAATTAGCTGCTTACCACTCTTCTTTCTTTCCCAATTAATCTATATAGGATTCGTAGTGAGGTGAATACATCGTTTCTTCTATGTGTCGTTCAAGATCGTCCGGGCAAGGTTGTGATGCTAAATTAGAATTGTAAACTTCTTGAGCAACGGCTACTGCAATCCGTTTGGAAACATCCCTAATCTCTGCGAGTGCCGGATAGACCGTCCCCCTTTCAAGATTTTCTTCCTTCACCGTGTTCGCCAGTGCGTGGGCCGCCACAAGAAAAATTTCATCTGAAACACGGGTAGCACCGCTGGCAACAACCCCCAATCCCACGCCAGGGAAAACATAGGCGTTATTGCCCTGTCCCGGATGGTAAGTTTTTCCATTCAATCTTACGTTTTCAAAAGGACTTCCGCTGGCAAAAATGGCTTTGCCCTCGGACCAACTATATGCTTCTTCAGCAGTGCATTCCGATTTTGAGGTAGGGTTAGACAGAGAAAAAATTATTGGCCTGTCATTCTCTTTAGCCATATTACGAACCATTTTTTCTTCAAATACGCCCCCGACTCCTGACACACCAATCACAATGGTCGGTTTTAGTTTCTCAACAGCCGCAGAGAAGTTAGTTTCAGCATCAGCTTTCTGAGCATACTTCATATTTGCTTCAGACAAATCTTCTCGATCAACTGTAACAAGACCATTGGAATCGAATAAGTATACTTTTTTTCTAGCCGCCTTTTCATCTATCCCAGAGTTCGTCATTTCCCTGCCTAGAATATCAGCAATGCCTATGGCAGCTGAACCTGCACCGCAAAACAGGATTCTCTGCTTATCCAAGGATGAGTTCGTAATGCGCATGGCGGACAACAGTCCAGCCAAAACCACACCAGCAGTTCCCTGGATATCATCATTAAAGGTGCAATAATGTTTTCGATATTTTATCAGCAACCTGTAAGCATTCTGGTTTGCAAAATCTTCAAACTGGATCAGAACATTAGGGAAAACATGGGTTGCTGCATCCATGAATTCATCCAGAAGAGCATCGTATTCATCACCAACAATTCTTTTGTGACGCAACCCGATATAAAGCGGATCCTCCAAAAGTTCTTCATTGTTTGTACCTACGTCAATGGTGATCGGTAATGTTCTGTCTGGATGAATCCCAGCACACACTGTATAGAGAGACAATTTTCCAACCGGGATACCCATTCCCTCGGCACCTAGATCTCCCAATCCCAGAATGCGTTCCCCATCTGTGATAACAATGACATCCACGTTCCTATGAGGCCAGTTACACAATATTTTTTCTATACAACCCTTATCATTTAAAGAAATATAAAGTCCTCTGGGACGGCGGAATATATGGCCGTATTCCTGACAGGCCCACCCTACAGTAGGCGTATAAATTATCGGCATGAATTCTTCTATTTCATCTATTACTAAGCGGTAAAACAACGCTTCGTTCCGATCTTGAAGCGATGTTAGATAAATATATTTGTCTAGATCGGTTTTCTGAACTCTTACGCTCGCAAGAACTTTGATTTTCTGTTCTTCCTGCGTCAGGATATGAGGAGGCAGCAGCCCTTCTAGCTGAAGAAGTTCTCTCTCTTTGGCTGTGAACGCTGTCCCTTTGTTTAAAAGGGGGTTATGTAAAAGTTCGATTCCTTTGGGAAAAGATATATCAGATGAAGATTTGTTCGATTTATTCTTCAATCTTCTCAATTCTGGCCAAATCTTGAAACAGACGCCTCTTCGAAAGTCTTTCTTCTTGGGTGGCTTGTAAAAGTTCGTCCAGATTCACATCTTTGTCAAAATATTCGGTGGAGCCTCCTTCCGTTTTTGGTAAATAAAAAAATTGATTCGTTCTTGAGTTACATCATCTCCTTGAGGATTTTATCCGACTGCTCCTTAGTAAGACCCAGCTCACGGAAACAAATTGGACCACCTTCGTTCAGTACAGGTTCTAAATCATTAAGTGTGGGCTTCTTCTCAACTTGAAAGAACTTTCCATAATAAATCTTCTTCCCCCAGACCAGGGCTTGTTCACAAGCAGCCTTCCAATCATGGAAATCATGTCCTTCATCTTCCAATTTTTTAACCCGCGGTTTAAACCAAGCGTAGGTATTATCCTTATTAAAGGTGACACATGGACTAAAGACATCTACCAATGAAAACCCTTTATGTTGGATTGCCTGGCACAGCAGGTCTGTCAGCCCTTTAGGATCAGCACTATAACCTCTAGCAACAAAGGTTGCGCCGTTCATAATGGCTGCGGTAATTGGATTCAATGGTGTTTCGAGATTACCAAAGGGAGTACTCTTTGTTTTCATGCCGAACTCGCTGGTTGGTGAAGTCTGCCCCACGGTAAGCCCGTAAATCTGGTTGTTCATAACAATGTAAGTAAGATCAACATTCCTGCGTGCAAGATGAGTAAGGTGGTTTCCCCCAATACCATAGCCATCTCCATCTCCGCCGGTAACAATCACCGTAAGCTCATGGTTGGCCAGCTTTGCACCGGTCGCAAAAGGAAGCGCGCGGCCGTGGAGAGTGTGCATTCCGTAAGAGTTAAAAAAACCAGGGAAATTAGAGGAGCAGCCAATTCCGCTGACAGTAAGAATCTCGTGGGGATGCAGCTCTAGATCAACACAGGCCTTCTGAAGAGAACTTAAGACCCCAAAATCGCCGCACCCAGGACACCAATCCGGATCGACCTTTCCGTTGAAATCCTTGGCCTTTAATTTTTTGACAGGTCTTTCTACATCTTGTACTGCTGTGTCAGTTACCATGAGATAATCTCCTTAAACCATTATTTTATGTTCTGGAACAAAGACTTCAGTCTCTCCATCCAATATCTCTTTTACACCATTTGTAACCTGATGGGGCATAAAAGGCTCGCCGTCATACTTGCGAATGTGAGTATCTACATTCAGTCCTGTCTCACTACGCATATAGCGATAAAACTGGCCAGAATAGTTGTTTTCAACCATAATCACTTTCTTACAGTTGGAAAGGATTTCCATAATTTCTTTAACGTGGAAAGGGACAATCCACTTGATCGGTAGGTGGTTGGCGGTAATGCCTTCGGTTTTCAACTGTTCGACAGCTTCATGTATAACGCCGTAGGTGGATCCCCATCCGACCAGTGTTACGTCGGCCTCTTTCGGCCCTTCTATTTCCGGCGCTGCGACGTGCTCGAATATATCCTGCATTTTACGACCGCGTTTCTCGACCATCATCCGACGTTTGACTGGGTTCGTAAATTCATCGCTGATCAGGACACCATCCTCGT
The DNA here is from genome assembly GCA_012964825.1 of Candidatus Neomarinimicrobiota bacterium. Lineage (NCBI taxonomy): Bacteria > Pseudomonadati > Fidelibacterota > Fidelibacterota bacterium. Next base: position 72,347 of record DTTI01000084.1, on the reverse strand, counting down.
CTTGCTCATCGGTTGCCATTACATGGACGTAGCCCTTGAGTCCCGGCACAGCACGTGGTGAGATTCCACTTTCAGTGTTTTTGTAGCGGAGATATTCGTCGCCATTAGTGGAGTGCTTGGTAATCAATTCACCTAGGTCAATATTGGGATGGAAATTGATGTCGTTAGGATCCACGCTTGACCTTCCTTCAGAAATCAACAAATCGGAAATAATAATACCGGGGCACTGATAGCGATCCACCAAGTTGAACAGCTCTGGGACGGTGTTAAAAGCATCCAAAGCATCTTTAGGAGCAACAATTATTCTTGGGAAATCCCCCTGGCTTGCACCCAGCATCTGCCACAAATCCCCCTGTTCGGTCTTGGTTGGGACTCCGGTAGATGGTCCGGCTCGCTGTACATTGATCATTACGACCGGAATTTCCATCATCCCTGCACTGCCAACTGCCTCCGTCATCAGGGCAAAACCGCCCCCGGATGTCGCACACATGGCTCTGGTACCAGTAGCCGCTGCACCAATGGCCATGGTCGCAACTCCAATTTCGTCTTCAACCTGTCGAACCATGATGCCTAGGTCACGAGCATACTTGGCCATCCAGTGGAGTACGCCTGTGGCGGGACTCATGGGGTAGGCAGCGTAGAACTTGACACCTGCGCAAGCCCCACCCATTGCCAAAGCTTCATTCCCGGACCACCAAGCCTGGGGTTTTTCACCCTCCGGTATCGCTTCCGAGCAAGGCGTAAAGTTTGCGACTGCATAGTCGCACGCAGCTCGGGCAACTCCAATGTTCTCATCTACCACTGTCTGGCCTTTCCGAACAAACTGTTTAGTGAGAATATTTTCCAAGATTCCAAAATCTAGTCCGAGAATGTGCATGCAGACACCAAGAGCCCCCGTATTCTGCACTAGCTTGTTGCGGTTGTTGTCACTTAACTCCTTAACGGGTATTCCGCACAACTGAACACCATCCTGAGCCTCGCCCGGCTTAATGGTATCGCTGTTGTAGATGACCCAACTCCCCGGCTCCATGTGTTTCAGATGCCGGTCCATCGTGTCTTGATTCAAGCATACTAACAGGTCAGTTTTATCGCCGTGGTTATAAACCTTTTCCGTCGATACACGAAAAGTTAGGAAAATATGGCCACCACGAATAATGGACTGGTAAGCATTATAGGTGTAAAGGTGGAGTCCTCGACGGACAAAAATCCAAGCAAATACATCACCCGGTGCAGCAATCCCCTGTCCTGCAGCACCGCCGATGGAAATGACAAAATCATATTTATCTGAGTTCATTACAAACCTTTTTCATGGTTGTTGAGAAAACAATTGGGATATTCGCAAGCCGTTCGAGAGATGTTAGTTTCATTCCAAGCAATCATTACATTACTATCTGCTATAGTTTTAGTTTGTTTCGTCATAACACTGTTCTTAACCCCAATTTAATGGACGTGAATATAGTCACATGATTCTATTTATTATACCTGTCTCGGTATCAATTTAAACCTGTTATCTATAATTTTTGCCGAAGAATTAATTGACTGTTAGAACTCCAGTGTCTCCTCACCTACAAGCATAGTTTTATACTACCACACCTCTTCTTTTGTCCAGTCCGAACTGTAGGCGTAATCCCTAATAATGATGCCCGTATCGGCAGATAGACTGGAGTTCGAGACTACAGCATGATTGATACAATTGCAAATAACGGTATAAAATCGACACTTTGTTTAGCATTCCTTAATGGTGTCTTTAGTCTTGTCACAACACTTTAAGCGAAAGAGATTTGCCAAAAAAGAGACCATGTATAAATTCACAGTCGATTAAAGTTTAGCAATCAATCCGAGGGATATCCTGATGAGTAAAGAAAAAGAGAGAAAATCTTATCGCTACCTGGTGACCCTCCGATGGTATGTAGAGACAGATGAAGAGCTGGTGGCGGGCGGTGATGAAACTAACAACAAAATATTAGATATTGTGAGGCACCGAACAAACGGAACAACCTCTTGTTCAACGTGCCCCACACGGAATCAACAGGGTTACGCCATTCTCCCCCATCACGACTTCATGGGCGAAAAACCAGTTTACATGACAGCTCAGCAAATTAAGGAATAAAAAATGACTTTAGATCAGGCAGGCAATAAAAGCGGACTGGGCGACATTATTGTAGCACCGTTGAACAAATTGGTAAACTGGGCAAGGGCGACATCGCCCTGGTACTTCCAGTTCGGTCTTGCATGCTGCGCAATCGAGATGATGGCTACCGCCGCTTCCCGTCACGATTTGGATAGGATCGGTATGGTGCCTAGGTCATCACCAAGACAGGCTGATGTGATGATAGTTGCCGGAACCGTCACCATGAAAATGGCTCTTCGTGTCAAACGACTATATGAGCAGATGGCCGACCCCAAGTACGTTGTTTCCATGGGTAGCTGCGCTACCAGTGGTGGCCCCTACTGGCAGTACGGTTATCATGTACTTAAAGGTGTTGATCTTGTGGTGCCGGTAGATGTTTATGTCCCTGGATGTCCGCCAAGACCTGAATCTCTCATTGAAGGTCTCTTGAAACTTCAGGAGCAGATTCTCAAGGAAACGACATTGAAAGACACAATCTCCAAGAATATTCGAGAACTGTTTTCCAAGCAGGTCAAAGGCAGTAAAAAAATAGCATCCACAGAAGCCTGACTACCCCTCCCTCGCATAAAGGAGAGACCTTCACTAAAGAAACCGCCAAAGCGCGGTTTTTTTATGTCTGGAGTTTTGGCGGCTCAGGGTCAATTCCAAACCACCATATAATAAGATCACCTTTTCCCGGTATAGTCTTGGAGGCCGGCTTTGGGATTTTTGTATTTCCCACCGCGTACCTCCAGAACTCGGAGTCAGAATTTTGCAGCCCGTCAATGGATGTAATCATTCCCCGATGTACAGAATCATCTGCTACAAGAACCTCATGTTCAACTTTCAGTAGATCGAGAACAGAAGACTCTCCATCCCCCTCAATGATGATGACACGAGCGTGGAACGATTCCCGCTGGCTGTCCAGCAAGTTTTTCAAAGGTTACAGATTCTCACCAAAGAAAGTTGTTACTTTCTCCCAAGCATCGGTGGCGGCTTGCACATCGTAAACATCCGGCCGGGAGTCGTTAAAAAAAGCGTGGTTTACACCTGGATAGATGTGGAAATCCGGCTCGTGACCTTGTGACTCTAGCAATACTTTCAGTTCATCTACATTCCCAGGAGTCACAAACTCATCATTCTCAGCAAAAATTCCCAACACCGGTGCCGCCAGATTCTTAAAGTCTGGCTGGATGTTCGGGTGAATACCATAGAAATCAATACAGGCACCGATCTGTGGATTCGCACAGGCGGCAAAGAGAGATAGCTGTCCCCCCATACAGAAACCGATCGTACCAACCTTATCACTGGAAACTGAATTGTGATCTACAAGAAACTTTACAGCACCAGCAAGATCCTTCTCCGTTTCCCCAATGTTTAGGGCCATCATAAGCCTCCCGGCATCATCGGGTTGAGTTGTTGATTCTCCGTGATAGAGATCTGGAGCCAAAGCAGTAAAGCCACTGTTTGCAAAACGATCCGCTACATCCTTGATATGATCAACCAAACCCCACCATTCTTGAAGAACAATGACAGCCGGGCCGCCCCCGGAATCGGGAACCGAAAGATAGCCGTCACAGGTCCGGCCATTGGCTTGAAAAGAGACCAATGTTCCGCTCATAATTAATTCTCCTTAGAAATATCAATTAAAAACTTTTGATGTTTCTTGCTGTGGTAATGAAAGTACTAAACAGATAAACTTATGGCAAGGTGCATCACCAACTTTTACTTGTCTCCAGTCACCAGAAAAGAGTAATCTCCATTATTGACCCAGCCACTTCGTTTCTCATGTCACCCTTTGAATTAAACTCGGAAGTAAAAAAGGTGATCACCTCACAGTTGCGATCCATGAGTGATCTCTGCGTCGGACTAGAGGTGGAGAATCTCATCTACGATCACGAAATGAAGAGAATTCCCGTCAATCCGGGCACCTCTATTTCTACATCAGATTTGAAAGTTCGCCTTGAAGATAAGAACTCTGAAAAGGGTATCGCCCCGATCCTCTCCATCGAACCGGGTGGCCAGATGGAGTACGCCTCAGAGCCCCACAGGTTTCTTCGCGATCTGGGTAATGAATGGAAAACTTATATAGCAAATCTTCTTCACATCTCTGAAGAGGAAAATCTCATAGTGTCCGATCTTGCGCTGGAGCCTGTTGTCCCCGCCGGTGATATAACTATTATAAATCACATGAAATACAAACTAATGCACGAACGGTTTACCGAGACTGGAACGCACGGTCACGAAATGATGCTCAACACAGCCAGCGTCCAGATCAACCTGGACTATACTTCCCTGGAAGAGGCGGAAAGGTTGGCCTTTGTATCCGATTGTCTTCACCCGTTCATTGCACTTATTTTTGCAAACGCCCCTTTTTACAGAGGTGAACCTACAGGCAGCCGGAACATGCGAGAGATCATTTGGCGGAATACGGACCCCATCAGGAGCAACTGCCTATTTGATCACGGCATAAAATCGCCTGATGGCCTAGTGGACAACTTTATAACCTATGTTCTTAACACTCCCACCCTTTTCACATTTGAAAAAGATGGCTCAATAGGCACCTATGACGGGACCCTGGGAAGGTGGCTCGACTCTCTTGGCAGCCGCGGTGAACTAGAGTCGGGTGACGTCATGACAGCTCTGCACCAGATATTTACACAGGTTCGTTTTAAACATGTTCTTGAGATCCGTGGCCCAGACCGCCCCCCTTTTGGCTATGAACTGGTACCCGCTGCTTTTTTCCAGGGGATACTTCGTTCACCAGATTCGCTTGAAAAAGTTATGGGGATTTGCGCAAAATGGTCCGATGAAGATCGGCAACAGCTGAATGCAATGGCGCAGACGCTCGATTTATCCTATGAGGTCGCGGGACAAACATTGCGGGCATGGTGTGAACAGTTTTTATCCTTTGCTTTGGAAGGGTTGGCTGACAATAGAGAAAAGCAATTTCTAGCACTTTTTGCTGAAGAGTTTTTATCGGTAGGGCCTTTTTCTCTCTCAACTCAGGCATCATTTGAAAAGTCTGGGAAAAGTGTGGAACAGTTCCTGAAAGACCGGTGGGAAGAGCAAAAAGATCTGTTAAAAGAGATAACAAAGCCATGAAGATATAAAAGTGAGAATTAATCCTTTAATCGGCATTGCACCGGGATACTTCGTTAAGGAGAATGCCTATTGGCACATGACGAGAGAAACATATAGTCAGAGCATCTGGAAAGCGGATGGCGTCCCACTTCTTCTCACTTATCCCGAAAAAGAACACCACGTTTCCAATATTGCCGATCAACTAAACGGGTTGATTCTGACCGGTGGTCCTGATCTCCCCATCAAAATCTATGGTGGTGCTCCATACGATTTGAAGGGTGAGGAGCCCATGCACCCCGCTCGAGTTTCCTTCGACCGGAAGATTTTCGACGCATTCGCTAAGAGGAACAAGCCGATCCTCGCCATCTGTGCCGGGATCCAACTCATCAATGTCATGAACGGCGGCACACTTTACGAAGATGTCCCTTCGCAACTTAAAGGTGCACTGGATCACGGTGATTACAAAGGTCCAGTGGTGAATCATGCTATTGAAATTCACCAGTCAAGTCTTCTCAGGAATGTTCTGGGAAGCAACACGCCTACAGTGAACAGCACTCACCACCAGGGCATTCGTGACCTTGGGAAAAACCTCACACCAGTGGCGTATGCTCCTGATGGTCTTATCGAGGCTGTCGAATCCGTTAACGGAGAAGCAAAATTCCTCGCCATCCAGTGGCATCCTGAACAGATGCAGCACGATGAAATACAGATGAAGCTGTTTAAATGGCTGGTGGAAGAAGCTGCCGACTAATCAGGCGAGGAAAAGCACTCTTTCAATCAAATATCGTGATTATACAGTTGCCGCAGCCCCGCCACGGCGAGGATCACCGGCACCTCCGTAGGATGTCACAGAATTGGCACCACCGAAATATAGATTCATCTCATTCCATTGATGAATCTCAAAAAAATCTGTCAGCTTTCTCAGTTGTACTTCATTCACACCTGGCTCCACTTGTAACGTGTCCCCCTCTACATGAATCCGCGGCGCCACAACGGCTTCCTTTATCTCCATGCCACCGCAGAGAACATTGGTAATCACCTGAACAATTGCCGAACGAATCCTGTTACTCCCTGCACTGCCCGTTACCATGACAGGCACACCATCTTTCGTCACAATGGTAGGGGCCACCATGGATGGTAGGCGGTCCCCGGGTTTATGAAGATGAAACCCATGAGGGTTTAAATCCTCCTCGCCCAACATATTGTTCAACATAAAGCCAAGACCCGGCAGTATATAACCACACCCTTCACCGTTTGTGGTGGTAACGCTGGCGGCATTCCCCTCCGTGTCCAAAATGCTAACCTGCGTAGTGGCACCTCGGGAGGTGGGTTCTTGGTTATTGTCTCCCCTCGGCCGTTTTGTCGGGAAGTCCTCAACATACGTCTGGAAGTCCTTGTCCATGCAAAAACGGGAGCGGCCGCTCATAACAGTTCCCTCAGGAAGTTTGTTCCGCCGCGCCTCATTAGTCATCGACAGGGCTAAGGCCACATCTTTCAATTCGATTGACGACCCCGCGGAAAGAATCACCTGCTCCAGAAGACAGAACGTAAAATCGACAAGAATGCCGCTCATAGCAGGTGGTGGATTGAGATAGACCTTGTGGCCGAAAAAATTAGTAGTAATAGGTGTCCTCTCCTTCACTTCATACTGCTCCAAATCTGCTTTCCTCAAGAAGCCTTCTTCTCCTACCCATTCTACAATCCTGTCAGCCACTTCACCTTTATACATCAGATCAACCCCCTCACAGGCCAAACCATCCAGGAAATCAGCCAAGTCGGGAATGGCCAATCTGTCACCAGTTTGAAGCAGTCTTTCATCAGGTGAAAAAAGTCTTCTACCCGCTGTTTCATAATTAAGAATGGGTGCCAGAATCTTTACTAGATAAGCTTGCGCGTCAGAAAGAACCGTCCCTTCTTTAGCTGCGCGGATGGCAGGAGCCATTAGATCCTTTCTCTTTAGCTTTCCCAGCCCTTTGTGAACGTGGAGGAGACCTGCCGCTGTTCCGGGCACTGCAATGGACCCTTTTCCTATGTGGAACTGCTGTTGCTCCGGGCCAAAGTCAACCTCAATATCAAAAAACTCCATCTGTTTTGGTTCAATCACGCCGCTCGGCATGTCAACAAAAAAGTCGAACAGGATCGGCTTGCTACCAGACGGATAGGCCATAAAATGCCCGCCGCCGCCTAGACTGGTGAGACACGGTTCTGCCGTCATTGATGTAAACACCGCTGCTACAGCTGCATCGTATGCATTGCCACCTAGCCATAGAATTTCCTTGGCTGCTTCCACGGTAGTCTTGTCACCTGCTGCTATGATGTTTTTATCCACAGAGTTGCTTTCTTAGTAAGGTCAAAGCTACAAACTAAGCCCTGTCAGAATTGGTGTCAAAGAAATTAGGTGTTGAGGTAGAAGTGCCAATTGCGAAATTTTAGCTACTACAAACAGCTTGGCCGACGTATTATTACCGGCTGCCAATGAGGTGCTCTCCAATTTAGCCTCAGGGATTTTTCTGCCTTTGACTAGAATGATTATTTGCCTGAATGCCTTACCACTTTCTATCCTTTTTTCAGATTATAGATGCTGACATCGAGAGATAACTGATCTCCTATGTTTTTTTGAAATTCATAATAATTGGGGATGATTTTTCCCCTCCCTGTTTTGTAATTTTTCCAGCTGTTCAGCCATGATCACCAGTATCTTTACTTCTCTGGCCCATCTTAAATGATTACAGATCACGACATTGTCATGGTCGGGGGCGGAGGCGCAGGACTCCGAGCTGCAATTTCCATCGCCGAAACGAACCCAAGCTTAAGTGTCGCGGTTGTGAGTAAGGTCTATCCCATGCGGAGCCACACTGTGGCAGCAGAGGGCGGCGCGGCGGCTGTTATCAAAGATAACGATTCTCTGGAAAACCACATCAATGATACCATAGCCGGCGGGGCCTGGATGTGTGATCAAGATGCGGTGGAACTTTTTGTGAACGAAGCTCCCAGAGAATTAATCCAAATGGAGCACTGGGGTTGTCCGTGGAGCCGGGAAACTGATGGGACGGTGGCGACGAGGCCCTTCGGGGGGATGAAGATTGAGCGGACATGGTTTGCCGCTGACAAAACCGGTTTCCACATGCTCCACACTCTCTTTCAGACCTCCCTTAAGTACAACAACATTACCCGCTACGATGAATGGTTCGCCACAAAAATTCTGGTGGAGAATGGCCGGTGCCAAGGTGTAGCTACCATCGAACTTCGCTCCGGCAAGGTGGAGGCGATTACCGGCAGGTCGGTGATAATGTGTACAGGCGGAGCAGGACGAGTTTTCCCGTTCACGACCAATGGTGCCATCAAAACGGGCGACGGGATGTCCATGGCGTACCGGGCCGGTGTACCGCTAAAAGATATGGAATTTATCCAGTACCATCCCACTGGACTCCCTGGCACGGGTATTCTCATTACGGAAGCAGCCCGGGGGGAAGGCGGAATCATGGTGAATAAAGACGGCTATAGATACCTTCAGGATTACGACTTGGGCAAGCCGTTGGATATTAATGATTCAAAGCATCCAGTAAAAAAAAGCATGGAACTGGGTCCCCGGGATCGGCTGAGTCAGGCTTTCGTGGCGGAAAGAGAAAAAGGAAGAACTATCTCCGGTCCATATGGCCACGTAGTCCATCTCGACATTCGTCACTTAGGTGAAAAGAAAATTGATAAAAAGATTCCCTTTGTCCGGGAGTTATCCAATAATTATGCTGGCATTGATCCCGTATATGAACCAATCCCAGTGAGACCCGTCGTCCACTACATGATGGGAGGGATCGATACTGACATCACAGGGGCTACTGCCCTTCCCGGTTTGTACGCTGCCGGGGAGTGTGCCTGCATCTCTATCAACGGGGCCAATCGCCTGGGATCGAACTCCCTGACGGAACTTCTGGTGTTTGGGAGTCGCGCAGGGAAGGCAGCGGCCCAGTTTGCATTGGAGAACCCCCATCTTAACACGGCCTCACTGGAACTGCAAGCTGCCGATGAACAAGAACGGATCGGGATAAACTTCTTTAGAAAAGAAGGGGGGACGGAAAGAATTTTTTCTCTTCGGCAAGAAATGAACGAAACGATGGAAACGAGTGTCGGCATCTATCGCTCAGAGAAAAGTTTGAAAGAAACATGCAATAAAATAAAAGAACTTAAAGACCGGTTTTCCAATATTATAATGGAGGACAGAAGTTTCAATTTTAACACTGAATTAACCTCAGCACTAGAACTCGAGTTCATGTTGGATGTTGCAGAAGCCATCACCTATAGTGCTCTGGAAAGAACGGAAAGCAGGGGCTCTCACCAGCGAACTGACTTCCCCGACAGGGATGATGAAAAATTTTTAAAGCATTCTTTAGCATACCGAAATGATACTGAACCCCGCATGGATTATAAAGATGTGGTGATTACTAAATGGCCGCCTGGAGAAAGGGTTTATGGAAAAGAAGGATAAATTATAAACAATGGCAGAAACCATGAAATTGGAAATCTTCCGCTACCAACCTGAGAAAGAGAGCGAGCCCTCCTTTCAGACATACAAGGTCCCGTTCCGTGAAGACTGGGTAGTGCTGGACGCCATCAATCACATTAAAGACGAGATCGATGGAACGCTTTCCTACCGCTGGTCTTGCCAGATGGGCGTCTGTGGTAGTTGCGGGATGATGCTCAACGGTGTACCGAAACTATCATGCGCCGCATTTTTAAAGGACTACTACCCAAATAAAATCCGTATAGAACCATTAACAGGTTTTCCTGTAGAGCGGGATCTCATCTTCGAAATGGATGACTTTATGACAAAACTAACAGAGATACAGCCATACATTATTCGGACGGAAGGTGAGGAGAAGCCTCTGGAGGAGGGTGAATACCTTCAGTCCCCTAATGAGCTGGCTCATTATAAACAGTACTCTATGTGTATTAACTGCATGCTCTGTTATGCTGCCTGTCCCGTTTATGCTCTTGATTCTACCTTTGTCGGACCCGCCGCCATTGCCCTTGCCCAACGGTACAACTTGGACTCCCGGGACCAGGGCAGGGATGCCCGGCAGGAAGTCATCGCCAGCCACGATGGAATCTGGGAATGCACTTTTGTGGGTGAGTGCAGTGCTGTTTGTCCAAAGGATGTGGACCCAGCAGCTGCAATACAGCGGGCAAAAGTCTCCAGTACTGTTGACTGGTTCAAGGATATTTTAACCCCGTGGGGGAAAAAGAATTGAGTACCTACCACAGACTTGTACCCAATACATGGTGGCTTAAGCGTAAACCGTACATTTTATTCATGATTAGGGAGTTAACCAGTGTCTTCGTTGCGGGATATTGTATTTTTTTACTGGTCTTGGTTTACAAACTGACACAAGGGGCCGAAGTCTACGGCAATTTCATGGCATCTTTGAAGTCACCCAGTAGCGTGGCGCTGCATTTTATCACGCTCTCTTTCGTGCTTTACCATACCATTACCTGGTTTAACCTGACGCCAAAAATTCTCGTGCTCTACAGAGGAGAGGAACGGATTCCCCAAGGGCTAGTGGCAGGGACGTTCTACGCCGGGTGGGTAGTGGTTTCCTTGATTATTGCATGGCTGATATTAGGGGTTTAGGTATGCCAAAGTCCAACGAACCGATTTGGTGGTCATTATTTTCCGCTGGCGGCATGGTAGCAGCTATGATTCTTCCCATCCTGATCATCATAACGGGCATCTTGGTACCATTTGGATGGGCAGGCGATGATCCTCTTAATTTCGAAAAGATTAGTACTGCAGTATCTAACCAGCTCATAAAACTAATCCTTTTTACCATAATTACCCTGCCGCTCTTCCACTGGGCTCACCGCTTCCGCTTCACCCTCGTAGATGTAGGGCTGAAGTCCGTGAGCACCGTCATCTCCATTCTTTGCTATGGTGGGGCGATTGCCGGCACAATCATCTCAGCTGTTGTCTTCTGGACTATTTAAGGGAGATTCTACTAGAAAAATCGGGGGTTACTAACCCTTCAACCGAAAGTTCACCGGAATGGATATCCAGACACCCACAGGTCGATCACGTTGCTTGGCGGGCTTAAATCTTGTCTTTGCGATTGCGGTCATTGCAGCTTCATCCAAGCCAGTGTTGGGGATTCCTTTAAGCACTACAGTGTCAGTTACCTTCCCTTTTTTATCAACAAAAGCTTGTATTACTACGGTTCCTTCAATCCCAGCCTCTTGTGCAATTTCAGGATAAATAATATTACGCTGAATAGCGGAATATCCCCCTAAGGGAACAGGGGGGTCGTCATAAGGAATAAATCGGACTCGGGGGCCTTCGGTCGGCGGCGGTGGCGGCGCATCCCATTCTACAAAATCCTCCAATTCCGTCTCTTCAATGGTGACATCATCAGCCAAATCCTCGTTTTCTGATTCCACGGGTATGGAAGGCCTAGACGGTGGCGGTGGTAGATCAAACTGCTGAGTTTGCGGAATATCGAACTGTTCGATCTCAATCTGTATCTCTTTATCCAGAAATTCTTTAGCCTCAAAACGTGGGAAAGCAACCGAAAACATTATAAGCATTATAACACTTATCAGTGTCGTCATCCGTACCGTGATAGGATAACGTAGTTTCAGAGATACCTCCTGGTTTTTTCTAAGGATCATAACGGTGGGGCTACTTTAGACGAATAGTTGACTTTCAAGGCGTCAGCCTCGCGCAGTTGGTTATGCATGTCACCAATAAGTCCCATAGACGCTTCTCTGTCTGCCTTCAGTGATACGGTCAGTTGGGGGTCGGCCACACGTTTATCATACATTACATGCTTTACATTATCTATAGCGACGATTTTGTCATCAATAGAGATCATGCCATCTTTGGATACAAAAATGTGCGAGACGTGACGTTTTGAATCCAAGCGTTCAATCTTCCTCGCCTGCGGCAAGAAAACATTCAGACCTTCATACTCACGAAGAACTGTAGTCACCATAAAAAATATGAGCAGCATGAAGATAATATCAGGCATGGACGCTGTAGGAATTTCACCTGAGGCCTTTGTCTTGGAAGAGAACTTCATTTCTCGGTCTCAGCAATGGAAATTCTCGTTGCATTGGCCATTTTAAGCTGGTCCAGTACGCTAATATATGCCTGATACTTAGCCTTGGCGTGCGTTTTAACTGAAAAAATCAGCTTATCGTTTGCGGCCATCTTTTCCATAACCACCTGACGGATATCACGAATCTGAATTGGCTGCTTATCGAGTAATACATCACCTCGAGCATTGATCAGAAGGTTTGAAATATTTCTCTTAGGGATCTCTTTCTCCTCTCCTTTGGGGGGTAACACAAGCCCGAGACCCTTATCCGTATCGATGGTAGTAGTAACAAGAAAAAAGATGAGTAATAAAAAGGCTATATCAGCCATAGAAGCGGTAGGAATTTCGCCAGCTCTAATCCGTTTTTTCATGGATTCAAATGCTCCTTCTTATTATTGCCCCTACTCCTTTTTGCTTGCTAAGTCTATTTCAATAAGCTCGTCCATCAGCATAACAGAATTTTCTTCCATGTCTACGATAAGCTTGTCAACACGGGAGATAAGAAAATTCTGGAACGTTTGAATGATAATAGCAACCACAAGACCGAATAGTGTTGTTAGCAGTGCAATGGAAATACCACCAGCCACGACAGCCGGTGAAATGTCGTTGGCTGCCTTAATGTCATCGAAGGCCTGGATCATGCCTGCCACCGTACCTGTAAACCCAAGCATAGGTGCCAGAGTGACGACGGTGCTTAGCCAAACCATGTTCTTTTCCAGAAAAGCCATTTCTATGGTTCCCGCATTTTCAATCCCTTTCTCCACTGCTTCAAGGCCGCGGTGTGCCCGACTCAGTCCTGCGTGGAATATCTCAGCGACAGGCCCACGGGTGTTAGAACACACCTCAACAGCCTTATCGTTTCCTTCCTCATGAAGGGCTGTGCGTACATCGTTCATAAACTTTTTCGTATTAATAGAAGCACGAAATAGTGTATAAACCCTCTCAATGCCGAATCCGAGACCAAAAATCAATAAGCCAAGAATAGGATACATAAACGGACCACCATCTAAAAAGTATTGAACCATTACCGTTTTCTCCTTACTAAAGTCTTTTTAACGCCCACGAAAATAATGCTTTCATTAAGGAATGTCAAACTTCCTTTCATGATTTTACAAAACACCTACTTACTAATGGTGAACTAAAAACTCGGCAGCCTCATCAAAGTGTGATAGGGCGGCGGTTACCTGCGGATCGTTACTTACAAACATTTGATAGTATGCTGATTTTCCCCATACAGCACCTGCCACCTCTGCCTTTAAAACAGACTTGAGATAGCCCATGTCTTTATCAAGTTCTTCCCTCTCAAAGTCTACATCCTGATCCTTTACATAGGTGAGAAAGTCTTCCACCAAATCGGCGCTAACTTGAAAATCACGATTGAAATCCACGAGATCTTTCCAGTCAGTCTTCCTCCCTTTGGCATAATCTGTTCCCCAATTGAAGGTAAATCGCTTGGGGTGGCCAACCATACGGACTGTGGTTGTTGTATACTTAGAGATGGGGACATACACGTCAGGTGAAATGCCACCGCCACCGTATACTTCTCTTCCACGCTTAGTTTTGTATTTGGGCTTACCTATTCTCAGAGAGTCCAGAAGTTCCTCCCTATCTTCTTTGCCCAGATTCCCATAATACTCCCTTGTCCCATTATCATACGGCCGCTGTATCAGCCTTCCACTAGGGGTATAATATCTGGCGATTGTGACACGGAGTGCGGAACCGTCCTTAAGAGGCCACTGCCGCTGGACCAACCCTTTTCCAAAACTGGTCTCACCCACGACAAGGCCCCGATCCAGATCCTGAATAGCGCCAGCAACAATTTCGCTGGCACTGGCAGACCAGCGGTTTATCAATACAATAACAGCGAAGTCTTCATAACCCCGTTTCGAACTTGCAATGAAAACTTCTGACATTTCTGTTTTCCGTCCAGCCGTGTAAACAAGCGTATCCGGGGATGTAATGAAAAGATCAGCCACATTCACCGCTTGTTCGAGATAACCACCACTGTTTGTGCGAAGATCGAATATGAGCCGTGTCATCCCCTCTGCCCGCAAAGACTCAACAGCCTCTAAAACTTCTTGGGACGTAGAGGAAGCGAACCGTGTCAGTCTCATGTAACCTATCTGATCATCGATCATGAAAGACGAGATTAGACTATATATAGGAATCTGATCTCGTATGATCTCCACATCGAATGTCTCTGCCTGGCCTGGCCTGCGTATTGTGAGCAACACTGCAGTCCCCTTGGGACCCCTCAACGTATTGTAGACATCTTCTCGAGTGATTTCGTAAGCATCTTCTCCATCTATGGCGACAATTTTATCTCCAGGCTGCAGTCCAGCACGGTCGGATGGGGAGTCCACTACCGGTGAAATGACAGTAATGTAGCCGCCTAACAGGTCAAACTCTATACCGATACCTTCAAACTTCCCATGGAACTGCTCATTCACTGCCTCAAGTTTGTCCCGGGATATGTAAGAAGAGTGAGGATCCAGTTCTTCAAGCAGGCCGAGGAAAGCACCATCCAGTGCTTCGTCCCAGTTCACCGGTTCCACATAGTTTTCATTCACAATGGAAATAATCTGATTAAGAACTCGAATTTTGTCATATATGTTAACCACTTTGCTGTAGGCGGCAGGGCCTACAGAGGCCACGGTGAACAGAAATATGAGAGAAATGGCACCGATAGCCAGATATCGCTTTAGGTAATTCATTTGTATCGCAACGTTTTCAATAAAATGTTTCTCGAACAGATAAGTTTACAGTACAGTCAGCGGCGGGAGCAACTACAAACCAAAGTAAATCATTGTCCGAATGGCCATGGAATTAAGCACGGTCTCTGGAGAGTCTAGGATCGGCTTCCTGTCTTCAGTCCGCCATTCACCTTCATTGATTGTCCCGGCATTAAAGCCTACAGTCATCCGCAACCCCATGCGGTCAAGCAGCTGCAGCTTCACCGCAATGTACGGCTGAACATTAAAGAATGTGCCAGACGGTGATGTCATGGTACTATTGATAGCAATGGTAGGAAACTGATTTTGCTGTACATAGTCAATATCGGTGGAATCTATGGCACCATCGGCATTAGCATCTTTAATAAGTACATATCCATTTTCCCCTATTTGAAAAACAGGGTTGAACTGATTCTTCCACGAAGGACTGCCTGCAGACTGAGAAAGGTTAAGGTTCAGGCGGCCAATGCCAAAGAACGAACCTATGGATACTTCTAAACCGCGAAAGAGAGGAAACAGGTATTCAATGGTTGCCCCGCTGAGCCACATGGAAATCTTTCCCTGAAGGTCGGGTGGTTTCTCGAAGACTTCCTTAATATCATATATACCATCTCCGTTCTCATCAAGAACCAGAGTAATATCAGGTTTCACAGTTATAAATGACGTACCAACGCCAGCATATCCACCGATGCGAATCCGTTCAGTTATGTTTGAAAAACCCTCACCACCGTTAATTATGAAAGGGTTAGCAAATTTCGTCAAATCAAACCCAAAACCAGCTGTATCGCCAACAGAACCCAACATTTCAAAGCTTTGCAACTGACCTAGATTCTGGAACAGAAACATCTGACTGAAGCCGACACCGCCACCATAGAAAGATTCCGGTGGATAATAATCATCCTGAGCACCCAGACTAACGGGCACAATTATTAGGCAGAACACCAAGTTCTTAATTATCTGAGTTCCCATATTCAGCTCACCTCGGATAAGCGAGAATGCAATTTAACTTTCCGTCTATCTTAGGAACAAGAAACAAATGCTGCCCGGCCATTTTTACTTGGTTTTACAGGGGACACCCGATATATTCGCTGACGGAGAGAGGTTGAATAGTCACCTATCTTTCTAAACGTTAGCCGAGGTAAGGTAGAAATGTTTCATTGGACCCGAACAGTAAGGCACTGTACGTTGGATCTTCGTTCCTTGTTGAACACTGCATCCCTTCTCTGTGTCATAACTCTATTCCCGTCTGACCTTAGCGCTCAGAAAATGGTCGTCTCCCTGAGTCCAACCTTTGACTTAGATGGTGATGGCCTGAGTGAATTCCTTGCATTAGAGAAGCAGAATATTGTTGATACGGAACCCTCAAGTGCTGTTTATTATGAGATTGACGACTTTGGCGCCCACATGGAAATCTGGCGCCACACGACTGTGGATCCTCTTGTAACAGCCCAAGTGGGTGATATCAATGGCGACGATTCACCGGAGATTGTTCTTCTCAGCCGTTCTTCGTCTCTAGGAGCTGGTTTGGATGATCCTCCTTGGTTAAAAGTTTTTCCATGGACAGGTGTTGATTTTTCACCTTCTCCATCCTTTACAATCGGCGATGGAAAAGACAACGTACGCATCCGTCCATCAGGACTAACGATTATCGATTTCGACAATGACGGTACCGATGAAATCGCTTATGCAGAAGGGAGCCCCACACGTCTCGTATCTGTGAAAGTGGTCAATGAAATAGGCGACGGGTTAACCACACTCCAAGACTTATCTTCAGATGTTCTTAACGTAGGTTACGGGCCACTCCTTGTCACAAAGGTTCACCATAATGATGATGAAATGCCCGATTTAATGGCCATAAGCCCGGAGCAAAATCGTGTAAGGGTCCAGGTTTTTGTTAATGAAGGTAGCAGTTTCTCCAAAGGGACGTCGGCCGTACTGATGTACCCGGATGAAGTTCCTATGTCTGCGGTACTCATCCCGAACGGTATGGCAGAAGTGGACATTGATCAAGACGGAACCAAGGAGGTCGTGCTGCCTTTTGAATCAGGAACCGTTCTGGCAATCAAAAAACAGGGTGATGATTTTCAGGTTGTTCTTGTTGATTTATCTCAAGCTTCCCTGTTCCAGTTTAAGGATCCGCTAACAGAAAATGACATTAATGCTATTCTCCTTGACCGCGCTGAAATGGGCATGGACGGCTCTGTTTTGAAACAGCTAAGCCTAAGTGCTTCTCCGGTTATAGCCCAAGAAAGTGAAGCAGAAGTAGAGCCTAAACCACAACCTCTTTCACAAGCTCAACTCAACCCACTGTTGGTGGAGGATGTCCCTGAGCCGATGCCAGAGGAGGAGCCGGAGCCTGTTTCAAAAAGCCCTCTATCCAGAGTTCAACTGTCGGCCGTTCCCGTTATACCGTCTGAAACGGTAGCCGACACTGAACCCAGTCATCTCCAGGCTGCGCTCAGTGGACGTATGCAACAAATTGCTCTTTCATCAGTGAACAATAACTCCAACAACATAACTTCTTCCTCCGCTGCCCGACCGATGACAGCTCCGCCAGCTGGGAAAATACGGCGGATACAACTCTCTACTCTTGGAGAAGGGGCTGGAGCCCCGGCCGGTTCTGGAATTTCCGACACTTTATATGTCGGAGAAAAATTTGTTTATCCCGTTGAACCATTCAACGGCACCATGGTCTCCTTTAGGCCTGTTTCCATGCCAGGTGGTGCAAGTTTTGACCCTTCCTCGAGGGTCATTACTTGGACTCCAGCCCCTTCCCAAGTGGGTGTACATCAAATAGAATTTCAGATGACAGTAGAGGGCGGAGCTGGTCGTCCCGTTGTAGATGAAGTTAGAGGTCAAGGAGTTACTGTTCGATCAAACACTAAAGTAGAATCAGTCCTGTTTACTGTTCTTGTACAACCATAAATGAAAAATATGCTAAAACCCTCTGTGGCTTTTATCTTTACACTTTTGTCCAGCATCATGGCGCAAAATCTTCAGATAGTCCATATGGACGGTGTGTATGACTTGGACAATGATGATCTCGTAGAGTTCATTGCTTTCGAGCAGGACATAGTAGCAATGCAACAACCAATTCCGTCTCTACTTCCGCGGGAAGCGGGTGGGGTTGTTTCCAGGGTTGCGTACTACGAAATCGATGCTCTCGGTTTTCCCCAACTTATCTGGAATCTAGATACGCCACAGCAAATAGATGGACGCATTGTTGCTGCTCGAATCACAGATCTTGACGGAAGCGGCACAGCCGAGCTAGTCATCGCCGCAAATGTGAGAATACCGGACAATCCAGATTTTACCCAGGGGGTGATCTCTGTTTACGATTGGATAGATGGCAGCTTCTCTACAGCGCCGGCTCTCTCCACAGCCCTCACCGGTCCTCAAAGCGGTCAGGCTATCAGCAATCTGGATGTCGTAGACCTTGAAGGGGACGGCAAAGAAGAGGTTGCCATTGCCCTGACTGGTCCTGAGGCTGTGGTGACTGTCATCGGTCTTTCTGGTGGGGAAGAACGTCTCTTTAGTGAGGTCCAGTCGTTCCTTCTTCAAGACTTTTCAACAAGCGCCGGTGATGTTCACGTGGCGGGCGTTGATTTCGATCGGGATGGTCTAACAGACCTTTTTGCATTCAGTCCTGAAAGAAACATCCTGAGGATTCAGTCCTTTTTCAATTCTGGGGGCGTCCTGAGTGCCGGCCCTAACCTGCTCCATCGTGTCCCCGGGATGTCAAACGTGCTGACCAGTTCCCTTACCACCCTAAACTGGAACAGCGACGACACCGATGATGTATTAATCCCTTTTCAGTCAGGGCACGTTATATCACTCACCATGATTGATCAAAAAATTGAGGTTGCAGAGCTCGGCATAGAGGCCGGACCTCTTTCTGATCTAAAACACGCTGACTTTAACCAGGACGGTCTAACAGATTTGTTACTTATCAGCGGTCAACAAGGTATTGTTACAGCATCTTACGGCACCCGTATGGATACGCCGCGTCTCAATGAATACTTTTCTATCGCTGCTGGTGAAGGAACTGAAGGGCCTCAAATCTTTTCTGTAATTCCCGAAATTGTGGATGGGATATATCTTGGAACCGTCATTGCCGGTGGGTGGACCGGGCAACAAAGTGAAATATTCTACTTTGAACTGGGCTCCATACCGGAGTATCCTGAAGAAATTCTCGTAGATACGTACATCCCACAGACTCAGATGGAAGAGATAGTTGAAGAAATGCCTATTGTTCCGCCAACTGAAGGTCAACCCCTGCCTCTCGGGATTCTGCCAACTTATGTCCTCCCTGTTAACCAGACCTTCGCTTACACCATTCCGGAAGAAGACGACAGGGAATTTTTTAGCTTCCGATGGGTCGACGCTCCACCTCGAGGAATGTACTTCCACTACGAGACAAAATCCATTGAGTGGGTCCCGGACGAGATGCAACTGGGTGCATACCAGTTGTCCTTTCTACTGAAAATGAAAGTAGGTGAAACCGTTGATATCATCACTACCGATGAAGAGGGTGTGGTGACATATCAGGTAGTGCCAGAACTGGCCACTATTGAGTCCCGGTTTTGGATTTATGTTAACGATCCTCCCCTAATCGTATCTTCTCCCGGAGAGACAGAGTTTGTAGCGGGTGACCCCTTCATCTATCAGGTGTATGTTACAGATAATAATGAGGATGCCTTAATTAGATATACACTTGAAAAAGCACCTGAGGGAATGACAATTGAACAGGACGGGTTGCTGAGATGGCAGACAGAGGCTTCTCATATTGACATCTACGACGTGAGAATTGTCACCTCAGACGGATTTGACCGTGACGTGCAAAACTTGAAGCTTTATTCCCGCGGGCAGGTAGTGATTACCTCACTACCAGAGTTGAGCGGTACCGTTGGAGAAGAATATCGTTATAAGGTAGGCGTTCGAATGCCCGAAGACAAACAGCAGGAACTGATCTACACCCTAGTATTTTCACCATATGGGATGATGGTTGATAACGTGGGACAAATCACATGGACGCCCCAGAGCACTCAAATCGATACTCAGCGATTTGTTATTGCCGCAAATCACGGTATCGCCGTAGACACTCAAAGTGTCGCTTTGTTTGTCAATCATCCACCAATTCTGTCTTCGGTCCCTGAGCTCATGACAAAAATTGCTATAAACGACACCTTCAATTTTCAAATTGTGGTGGATGATCCCAATGAATTTGACATCATCAGATACGAACCTATCAATCTGCCTGAAGGAATGCGTGTGGATCCTTCCACAGGTCGTATTCTCTGGGTACCGGCGGAAGCCGCTCTCGATTTTTCTACTGCGGAGATTGAAATTTCAGACGGTCACATGTCTCACGTACAGTCATATGACTTCTTTGTAAACGCTCCCATCCATATTGTGTCGGAGCCGCCCACCCTCGGCTCTGTAGGTGAAGCGTTAACTTATAAGATAGGAATTAAAGACTTGAATGAAGGGTCTCTAATGTCCTTTGCCAAGATTACACCTGTCTATTCTGTAAAAGACAGTCGTGTCTTTGCAGTTGAAATTGATGATGATGTATATCGAGAAAACATTGATCGATATATTGGTGAGTTCAAAGCTAAGAAATCAATTCTCGTAGACGTGGATGAAAAAGAGCTGGACAGTGAAAAACAGGGTAAAGAGGAAGAAACGGTATCACGCATCAACCTGAAGCGCTATGTTCAAGATGTCTTCTATGAGGATGACCAGCTTATCATTGTTATAAAGAAAGTCGGTGGCAGAACGGTGAAGATCAAGGATGTTCTCTGGCACTTCTTCGAGGGCAATAAAGGCAAACCACCCAAGGTTCTGGTGAATCGTGTGCCTTTTGTGAGATACACCTTGCTCGATTTCCCGGACGGCATGTTTGTAGATGAACACACAGGAATAATCTCCTGGACACCCTCTCCCAACCAGTACGACAGCCACACCATCACTTACATGGTCTCTGATGGCTATACAAGGGATGAACAAAGTTTTGAACTATATATCAACCATCCTCCCACTATTATTTCGACTGCTCCTAAAACCGCTCGCGTCAATGAACTTTACAAGTACAAGGTGGTGGTAGAGGACAAAAATTCTGATAAGAATCTGTCTTTCAGCCTTGCTAAAGCACCAAAGGGGATGCAGGTCTCCCGGGATGGGCGCATATCATGGAATCCGACACCATCTCAGATCAACAGCCGTCTGTTTTCAGTGGAGGTAAGCGACAGCTACACTACTGATATACAGGAGACAAGACTTTTTGTGAATATCGCTCCCAGTATCCTGACTCAACCAAAGCCTGTGGCCCTCACCAATTTTGAATACCGTTACAGAATGGTGACTGAAGATCTCAATGGTGATGAGGTCAAACTCAGGCCCGTAAAGATTCCGAAATACGCCCGTTTTGATCCTGAGACAGGAATGCTCAGGTGGAAACCGAGAATGGCTCAGCGGGGAGTCAATGATATTGTCATTACTGCTGTGGATGACCGAGGTTCTGCCACCTCACATGAATTTCAGGTACATGTTTTCGAAGACCCTTCTTCTCAACAGTTTATCTCCACAACCTGGCCACTTCTGCTTGCCTTTGTGGGCACCATGTTTACCGTTGGCGTGGCTGCCATGAACTAGACCACTAAAAGAGCTTTTTCAAAGTTTCCTCAAGGACCGTCTCTCCACTATTCAGAAAGACTGTGTCAACCGGGACAAAGCGAATGAACCCCTCCTCTCTTTCATCCTCCGTAAGTTTCACCCAGTCTTTCTCTGTTGTAACAAGATGGGCAGCACCTAAGCTCTTTGCTTTTGTTTTCAGCCGTAATATTTCGGCTTCTTTGTAAACATAGTGATCGGGAAAAGGTTGGAACTCGATCACTTTCAGGTTCAGCTGGTTCAAAAGAAAAAGAAATGACTGTGGGTCTCCAATACCACAATAAGCGAATAACTTTAAATCTTTCAAATTTTCAATATTCCCCGCGGAAAGTCTGCTTTTCAAACTTTTCATTGAACGTTGATAAACCCATTTTCTGATGACTGGCGCAGGCTGTGACTGGTCAGCTCTACTCCAGATTACCAAGTCAGCTCGTTTTAAGGACCAAATCGGCTCCCGAAGCCTGCCATAAGGTATCATTTTATAATGTTCCGGTGGCTCACAACTGTTTATCAACACAATATCCAAATCTCTTTCTATAGCGCGGTGCTGGAAAGCATCGTCGAGAACAATCACATCACAGTCAAAATGCTCCACCGCCAAAATAGCACCCCGGTACCTCACCTCATCTACTATCACAGGAACGGATGGAAGACGCTGTGATATAAGAAGGGCTTCATCGCCCGCTTCATTCCAAGGCACAAGAACTTTTTCTCCCTTTGACACAACCACCGTTCCCGTTGTCTCTCTCATATAACCCCTACTAATGACTGCTGGATGTTTTCCAAGCTTCTGTAACATGTGTGCAACAGTCACAACTGTGGGAGTTTTTCCTGTCCCCCCAAGGGTAATATTTCCAACACTAACCACAGGAACAGGTAATCGGTGGCTTACGAAGAATCCTGTTACATAGAACAGGTTTCGCCAGAAGGAGAGCCCCCAGTAAAAAAGAGCTACAGGGAAAAATAGATATCTAAACTTATCTTTTAATCCACGCATCAGCTTCAGCCTGTACTCTCGTCATTTCTACAGTTATAGCTTCCTTAAAACTCTCACTATCCTCAAAGTCGCGGACGTCCAAAGGGTTCCCCACAACGTGTATTATACGACCAAACGGTTTTGGAATCACGAAGGTGTCCCAGTTTTTTATTTCCCACCGCCACGATGCCTGACCAGAAACAGCCACCATAATAGCTCCTGAGAGAAAAGCACTTTTTACAGCACCCTCCTTCACTTCATATTCCAACCCCCGTGGTCCATCAGGGGTAATGAACAGTTTACCTCCATCATTCAGAACCCGCATCATTTTCATATAGGCCTTAGTACCACCCCGACTGCTTGATCCACGTAACATTCTCCATCCAAGCTTCGTCGCAATCCTAGAAATAATTTCAGCGTCCTTGTGCAACCCCGCCAGTGCATAGTAACGAAATCTGTTCCAATGAAAGACCGGGAAAAGTAGACGACCGTGCCAGCAGCATATTAATACTGGCCTACCAGTGGATATTGTCTCTATTAACCGTTCACAGTTCAACACGGTCCGCCTGTTGACGCTGAAGAAAAACTTCAAAAACCAGTAACCAAAAAATGCTGAGAGAGACATTCTAACTCCTAACATAAATCTAAGACGTTTCTAAACAATCTAAAATGAGTCGGGCCGCTTTCTTTGAAGCGCCCGGGCCACCCAAACAGTCTTTAACTTCAGCCAATTGGTTCACCGTCCGTTCTCTCATTACCTCTGATTGGAGCCATTCTTTCAGATAGTCGGATATTTTTTCAGGCCTAGCACTGTTCTGTAATAATTCTGGTAACACTTCCTCCTTTGCAATAAGGTTTGTCATGGAGACATAAGGAACCTGGGTGACCGCCTTTGCGACCATCCAGGTCACAGGATTCATTTTGTATATGACTACGCTTGGGATGCCGAAAATTGCTGCCAGCAGTGAGATTGTGCCTGAGCTCACAATACCCAGTGATGCATATTTCAGTGCCATTTCAGGTATGTCTGATTCGACAAAGATTTTTCCCTGAATATTTTTTGGGAGTTCAACTCCCGGAGCTTTACCAACAATAACAGTAATTTCTGCCTCTTTGTTAAGTATCTCCACCGTTTTTAGCATTGTCTTCAGGTGCCGGTTTACCTCCTGTTGACGGCTTCCGGGCATTAGAGCAACAATAATAGCATCATGAGAGATTCCATGTTTTTCAAAAAACTCATACCTCTCCATTGGTTGAGATTGACCATCTAGGAACGGATGACCCACATAGACAGCTTTTATCCCCCGTTGATGATACCAATCTTCCTCAAAAGGGAAAATGCAGAGCATCTGTTCCACACACCCTCGAATCACATCAATGCGCTTTTCTTTCCAAGCCCACAGCTGAGGGCTAATGTAGTATGTCACCGGAATATTTCTTTTTTTGAGCTCTTTGGCCAGACGCAAATTAAAGCCCGGGTAGTCAATGAGTATTGCCCGGGCAGGATTTTTCTTTTCACATTCTGAAAGCACCTTATTAAATACAGTTCTTATACGTCGGTAATGTGACACTACTTCCACAAAACCCATGACAGACATGTTTCCAGCATGTTCTACCAACTGAACACCTTCCATCCTCAGTTTTTCACCACCTATACCAAAGAAGGACATTCCTTTTGAAGAAGCTTTTAGTTGGTTTACAAGGGCAGCACCGTGTTGATCAGCTGACGTTTCCCCTGCTATAATAAGAATTTCTTTTTCCATTCTCATTTCATCGAGAGATCACAGTTTTTACCATAATAAACAAGAGATAAATGGCTATCATCTGCAAAGTTCTACGCTCAGTACGGAATGTTTTTTTCCATGTTGCGGGTGAAATGCCGTAGCGACCCGGCCAAGGGACAATGCGGGGGAGAAGGCGCGGAACTGCTGCTAAGTAGGATCTATATTCCTCTCCGAACTTATCAGCGAGGGTCTGTTCTTCAAGAGATATAATAAAACTATATTGTAGAAAAAAGAAGGTAACGGTGACCCCAAACAGTTGCCACATAAATGTCCCGCCGGCCATCAATACGACTCCGACATAGAGAATAATATTGCCTAGGTAGAGAGGATTTCGCACATAAGCGAAGGGACCGTCTGTACAAAGTTGTGGAGCTCCCACTTTTCTCGTTCGTGTTGCGCCTCCGGCATAGTGAACTCCATTTAATCTTAAGGTCTCTCCAACGAGGAGCAGGAGCAACCCCATCCTTGTAACGGGTCCACCAGGGTCAGCAAGGATGATAATAGCCAAGGCCAGAGGAATAGGAGTATAACTTCGATTCTTAAAGAAAAATTGGCGGACATCCATATCAAAACCTGGACGAACCGTTACGTCACTGAAGATCCTGTTCGATCTTCTCCTGTATGA
Source organism: Candidatus Neomarinimicrobiota bacterium (assembly GCA_012964825.1). Lineage (NCBI taxonomy): Bacteria > Pseudomonadati > Fidelibacterota > Fidelibacterota bacterium. Next base: position 47,279 of record DTTI01000084.1, on the reverse strand, counting down.
GCAGTGCAAGTCGGAGTGCTTCACGACCTTCTTCAGCGGTCACGATGGGGTCTGACTTACCTTCGATAGCCTCTAGAAAATTTGTCAACTCTAACTGAAGGGCATCCACCTTCTCTTGTCTTGGCTTCTCGTAAACAATCTGTCTGTGATGGCCATCCTGTTCCAGGGGTGCGGAGATTAACGCATTTGGATTCTCTTCTTCAGCGTCCAGCACTTTGTAAACTTCTGTGATGCCTTGCAAAAAATCGATGGTGATATAAATATTTCGCTCAAATACGCGCAACTTCCTGACATAATCCTTGGCTATTCTGCTAGACGTAATATTAGCAACACAGCCGTTCTCGAACCTGATCCGGGCATTCGCAATATCCACGGAATCTGTTATGATGGAAACGCCTGTGGCAGATACATTTTTTACGGGTGAATTCACTAGAGATAGGATCACATCAAGATCATGAATCATAAGATCTAGAACTACAGGCACCTCTGTTCCTCGCACCCGATATGGAGCCAGCCTGTGAGTCTCAATATATTTTGGCTCCAGAGGAATTTTCTCTCTTTTTAAGGTTAAAATGGCTGGATTAAGTCTTTCCACGTGGCCCACCTGCAGTACCACTTCTTTCTTCTCTGCTAGCTCCACTAATATATCAGCCTCTTCCAGTGAGGCACAGAGCGGTTTTTCCATAAAGACATCCTTTCCCGCTTCAAGGCATGCTTTTCCAACGGAGAAATGCTCTGAGGTGGGCACAGCAATAATCAGTGCATCACTCTTGTCGATAATCTCTTGAATGGAAACAGCCGCTTCCACTCCTCTTTCACGGGTAATTCTATTAGATGTCTCACCATCAATATCAAAAAATCCAGCACAAATTACAGATGGTAGCTTAATGACATTCTTGAGGTGTCGTTTTCCCAGGTGGCCAACACCAATTACTCCGATAGCTTTTAAAGATTTAGGATTACTCATGAGAGTGTCTCTCGGACGAATATAGAGAGGTTTAGACGAATTGCCGAAAGGGAAAGTCCCCTCACCCAATATGTAGATTCATGTTGCCTGGTTTGGTTCTTATGGTCAATTTCCCCTCCGGTAGCTACTCCGAGGTAGAGAATACCGAATTCAATGAACAGTAATGTAAACGCATTTATCAGTACGGTCGTCGTGCTGTTGGCTCTTGCGGGGTTTGTGGTTGCGGCCGCTCTGGGTGAATTCCGCCTTGCCCTAATGTCTGTAGTGAGTGGGCTCCTTATTTGGTTCGTCAGTCTGAGTTTTATGAAAATCAGGGTGGCTTCTCTCCCCTTTGTGGTAACTCTATTCGGATTCCTTGCTGGGACGGCCGTTTTTCTGGAGCAGGCAATTGAGCAGGATATGTGGGGAGGTTACCACATTTTACCCGAAGCTGCGCTTTTTTCTTTTGTTGTCTTGTTACTTGCTATGACGCCTGGTGCCTTTCTTTTCTACTGGAAAAGTGCGCAGCCTAAGGTGACCTCTTCTCCCTCTGTTGTACAGCCGGTAGTTCCGCTCGCACCTCAGTCCACTGAGCTGGAGGATGTTGAGAGTGATGACATAAATATGTGGATGCCAGAGGAATACGAGGTTGAATATGATCCGGAAATGTTAGAAGCTTATTTTGAAGCATACGAAGACGGTGGCGAGGAGTACGAAGAGGAATAATTTTTTGCCTACAAATAGTTGTTTGAAATCCTTAAAGGGCGGCAATCTAGTCGCCCTTTCTTATTTTGGACGATCTATAGGTCAATGGCACTACTCTTTTTCTTGGTTCTCGTCGGGTAATTAATCCCGTTTACAAGTGATGAAAAATAAATAATAGGAAACCCGCATTTACCCGTAACTAAATTGCTGTTTCCTGCTCTTGGCTCAATATCGCGATGAAGAAAAACACCATAATGTCTGATTTTGTCCCGGGGATTATTGCTGGAACTATTAATGCCATTGTCTGCATCGTTTCAGCCATGGCGCTGGCTGCTCTTGTGTTTACTGGTCCATTGGCAAGCTTTCTATCTCAGGGCATTGGAATCCTGTTGTTTGGGACTGTCATTTTTGCTGTTTTTTCCGCCCTCACTGCCACCTATCCCCTAATCTTCATCGCTCCCCAGGACATTCCCATTGCCATTCTTGCTCTCATGGCGGCAACCGTGGCTACGGGTGTAGGCAGTGAATTAGATGCTGAACATGCGTACCAATTCATTTTTGTTGCCATCGGTCTTAGCTCCATCCTTGTAGGGCTATTTTTTTACATTTTAGGGCGTTTTAAGCTCGGGAAATTAGTGCGCTATATTCCCTTTCCTGTTGTTGGGGGGTTCTTGGCTGGAACAGGTTGGCTAATTGTCAAATTCTCCTTCATGATGATGACGGATCTGGACCTTGGCTTGGCAGATATGGGAATGCTTTTCGAAAGCTCCACCATTTTCAAATGGTTTCCTGGGCTTGTTTTTGCAGTAACACTGTTAGTAATGACCCGCTACTTTAGTCATTACCTGTTGACACCGGGAATCCTATTCGGCAGTATTGTGCTGTTCTACATCATTATGTTTGGCTTGGGGTTTTCCTTTACCAACATGGAACAAAACGGATATTTATTAGGTCCGTTCCCTGGGGGTGGTTTTTTTCCCGGTTTTCCATTTAAGTATGTCTCCTTTTTTCGTTGGGATCTCTTTCTTGTACATCTGCCAGCTATTGCAACAATGATGATCTTGAGCGCTGTTTCGGTATTATTTAATTATAGTGGACTGGAATTAATTGTTAAACGGGATTTTGACCTGGATAAAGAACTTCGCCTAACTGGCTACAGCAACATTCTAGCTGGGATGGCTGGCGCTCCGGCAGGTTACATGACCCTCAGCGAAACATCCATGTCCTATAATCTCGGTGCCCGCACCCGGTTGCCAAGTATCGTTGTGGCCGTAATCAGTATGATTACACTCGTCTTCGGGGCTGATGTGTTGTCTATTTTCCCCAAAGTAATTCTGGGTGGACTATTATTGAACTTGGGACTTGAATTTATGGTGGAATGGCTCTTCGATACCTGGAAAAGACTGCACAAAACTGACTATGCGGTGATTGTTTTAATTCTAATCGTTATTGGGTCTATTGGGTTTCTGGAGGGAATAGTTCTTGGCCTTTTGATGTCCATAATTCTTTTTGTGATTAATTACTCCAAGGTTGAGGTAATTAAGTACGAGTTGTCGGGGAAAACATTCAGCAGCAACGTTGAACGGTCCAGTCACCTAAAAGAGGTTCTTCAGGATCACGGTGATGAAATTTATATCCTGCCTTTACAGGGTTTTGTTTTTTTTGGCACCGCCAACCGATTGCTAATGCAAGTACAATCAAGGCAGGAAAATCAAAACCTCAGCAAGCTGAAGTACCTAGTTTTTGATTTTCGTCATGTCACAGGTCTTGACTCGTCAGCAATAAATAGCTTTAACAAACTCAAAATATTGGCTGAGAATTGCGGATTTCACATTCTTTTTTGTGGTCTGCATGACGAAATGGAGGCTCAATTATATATTGAGGGGATTGTTGCTGAAAAAAGCAGCCTTATCCGGATTTTTCAGGACCTGGATCACGGCTTGGAATGGTGTGAGCAACACATTCTACATTGTGTTTTACCTGAAACCGATGGGTTGGAGAGTAAGGATAAGACAGGATCTTTCCTGCATCGATTCTCCCAGATTGCAGACTTTTTTGAAACTAAAAATTGTCCTTCCGGAACAATAATGATTAAGCAGGGTGAAGACCCCGGTGGAATCACTTTTATAGAATCAGGAAAAATTACCGTAGAACTGGAATTGGATACCGGCAAAAAAATTCGTCTTAAAACCCTGGGCCCGGGAACTGTAGTTGGTGAAGTGAGTCTATATTTAGGATCCTCTGCATCTGCTTCCGTTATAGCTGACACAGACTGCCGGGTCTTTTTCCTGTCCAAAGAAAGTTTTAAGAAAATGAACCTTGAAACACCTGATAAAACTGTAGAACTTCACACATTTATTGTGGAACTGTTAAGTGAGCGCCTGTCGGGATCTAATGCTACCATCAAGGCTTTAATGCGTTAGGTATGGAACAATCCTTGCCTTTTCTTTTGCCCCGTATTAAAAAGTCTCATCCTAGAGGAGGATGGTTAAGATTCTTTCATTTTAATAATGTAACTTATCTGGGGTTTAAGAAAATAAGTAAAGTTTCTAGTTAGATGAAAAAGGGGGGAGCGATGAGAACGAGCATTTTAAAAAGTGTGGTTGTCTGCCTGATAATGTTGAATTCTTTGTCAGGGGCTAAAGAAAAGCAGCTTCTTGGTTTTAACTCAAAGGGAGCATCAGATGAATTGACTTTGGAGCGTCGCCTAGGTGTGGCGCTGCCCAAACGTATGAACGAATATCACCTTATCATGACAGCTGAGCCCCATCACGCTGGAACTGAAGCCAATATCAAAATCGGACACTACTACGCCGAAAAACTGAAAGAATTTGGCTTCGATGAAGTTCAAACTTCCCATTACGAGGTGCTTCTTCCCCGTCCGATAGAACGTTCAGTTACCCTCATTTCACCTGAGCGATATGAGTTAAAACTAGTCGAACCACCCTACGATGAAGACCAAGATTTAACCAAAGATGGCGTTTTGCCTCCTTATAACGCTTATGCTGCTGATGGAGACATAACCGGTGAAATCGTATTCGTCAACTATGGTCTGCCTGAAGACTATAAAGTGTTGGATTCTTTAGGTGTTTCCGTACGGGGAAAAATTGTTCTGGCAAAATACGGTCGAAGTTGGCGAGGGATTAAACCAAAGATAGCTTCAGAGCATGGAGCTATCGGCTGTCTAATCTATTCTGATCCAGAAGACGACGGTTTTGTTCAAGGAGAAGTCATGCCAAAGGGAAAATGGCGTCCCGAATGGGGTGTTCAGAGGGGATCCGTAATGGATATGCCCACTTACCCCGGCGACCCCCTAACCCCCTTTCAAGCTGCGAAAGGAGATGTTAAAAGGCTTCCGCTTGATAAAGTCCCTACTCTACAAAAAATCCCCGTTTTACCTATTTCTTACGGGGATGCCCTGCCAATATTAAGGAATATTGAAGGGCCTATCGCACCCGATTCCTGGAAAGGTGGCTTAGCTATTACATATCATATAGGTCCGGGTCCCGCTGAAGTCCGTATGAAATTAAAATCCGATTGGTCCCTCCGAACTATAATGAATGTCATTGGAATTTTGAGAGGAAGTGAGGAGCCTGAAAAAATCGTGATGGTGGGCAGTCACCGTGATGCATGGACTTTCGGCGGTCGTGATCCTATAAGCGGCGCCACTGTTCTGCTTGAGACTGGGAAGCTACTAGGCGATCTTGCAGAAAAAGGATATAGGCCCAAACGTTCAATCGCGATTGCTAGTTGGGACGGAGAAGAATATGGGTTGATCGGATCTGTGGAGTATGGTGAAGAATTCGCAGAAACATTAAAGAATAACGTTGTTGTTTATTTAAACCGAGAAAGCTACACAGCTGGAAATTTCAGTGCCAGTGGTGTTCATTCTCTTCAACCATTTATAAACCAGTTAACAAAAGATATTAATATGCCGGGAAGTCAGGGAACTGTGTATGACTCTTGGAAAGAAAATTCAAATGAAAACCGCCTAATAAAGCATAATGGTTATGAAAATGTGAGGCTGGGGGCCCTTGGATCGGGAAGTGACTATACTGTTTTTCTTGATCATTTGGGAATTCCTTCAATCAACCTCGGTTTTGGGTCGGGAAATGGTATTTATCATTCCCGCTATGACACTCATTGGTTTTTCACCCAATACGGTGATCCCGGTTTTGTGTACGGAATAGCTTTAACCGACCTTGTTGCAAAATTCCTTCTAAGAATGGCAAACAGCACTGTTTATCCTTTCGATTATTCCAGCACTGCGGAAACCATTCACCAATACATTGATGAGGTTGAGAAAGAAAGTGAAGATAGAAACGTGGCTAAGCACCTTAATTTTTCCTCATTACGGAAGAGCACCGAAATACTCCACGCTACATCACTAGTTTTGAACAACCAGATCGAACTGCTACTAAGCAATCCTGGGGCCAATAGAGCACTGATTAAAGAAGTGAACCGCTATCTTCTTTTGGCTGAAGAAAATTTTACTGATAACGGTGGTTTGCCTGGGAGGCCCTGGTTCAGACACCAAATCTACGCACCCGGGTTTTATACGGGATACGGCGTAAAGACGCTACCAGGGGTCCGTGAGGCAATTGAAAAGGGTGACACCCGCGAAGCCCAGAAAATGATGGTGGTTTTAGAACAATCGCTGCAAAGAGTTCAAAAAACTCTGCTAAATGCCGTGGTAGTATCAGCTGGTCAGTAATTAGGTGGCTTCAGGCACATTTACTCCATGTCCCATTTTAACGCGAAAGTCGCATAGAATTGCCAACCATCCTTCGGTAAAAAGTTTTTCGTAATTCGTGCCTCACCGCCAACATAAAGTTTGGAAGAAACAGCATACCATAATTGCGGCTGACTCATAACTGCCGTTTCTTTACCCTCATCATCAAATCTGTCTTGAGTCCAGATGTCCGCGTAGCCCGTCAGGTGAGCTTTCCCGTTTAGCAGTGGGACATAGAATACAAACGTCAACTGCCCATCGTGTGATTTAGAACCATAGGCAGCACGATAGAGCAATTCTGTTGAAACTGTGGTGGTTTTCAAATCAACAGGGTAGGTAATTCCGGTAAGCCAGACATGGCCCAACGGCCCCCATCGCGACACGCCGTCATTAAACTGAATAGTGCCAGAGAGTCCTTCCATGAATGACAGGTTCATATAACGAGCGAATTCCCAATATCCCACTGAAGCACTTTTATTTCCTGGCTGGTTATATTCAAAATCGACAAACCAGAAGGTAGCTCCCTTTTCATCTGGTTTATACATCTCGAGCGTCGAAGTAAAATATCTGCGGTCTTCAGCAAAGTCATAGTGAATTTGCAGATTTTGACCAGTACTTATTGACACAACAAAGGTCAGGCTAAAGAATAGCTGTATCTCATATTTCACAGGGAGAAACTAAAACTTTTCTGAGAAAGAGGTGTGTGTTTGTTCCGTTAATTCAGCGCTTTTGGATAGTGCCACACGCCAGTCTTGCCCCGCCAGCGCCTCCCTTCTGTCCGGTTGTCCCCAGATCAGGGTCTACATGAACAATGATGGCACTTCCATTGCCGTCAAAAAGAGTAAGTGGTCCGTCAGAAAGTGTGACTCGGCTGGTTCGGTGTTCAAATCTCGCCACACCATTCTCGTTGGCCACAAGATTTGGCAGATCACCCATGTGGAATGGGTGGTTCGCGTCTGGATTAGACATTCCATATGGTCCAGGATCCAGGTGCCCCCCCGCTGCACCAAAGGTTGGTTCACAAGTGCCGTTCTCATGGATGTGACAGCCGTGGACCGAGCCAGGCTCCAAGCCAGTCACTTCCAGGGTGACAAGAACTGTTGGAACCACCCCTTTACTACTCTGTACAAATTCGGCATATCCGGAAACGCCTGATCCTTCAGCTCCGGTAATATCTGCACGAGCACGATAAATTTCATTGTTTTGACTGGAGCAGCTCGAAAAAAGAAATGCTAAACCAATAACCAGGGCCAAAAAATAGCAATAAATCGCATTTTTCATATTAAATCAACCTCGAGTCTTGATATAAGTTTAGGGCAGATCGGACAGTAAGGAAAATGTAAATTCTTTGCGTCAATGAAAATCGGTTCAGTAAAGATCGAATCTCCTGTTTTTTTAGCGCCCATGGCTGGGGTTACAGACTATGCTTTTCGAATCCTCTGCAAGGAGATGGGAGCTGGCGTGGTCTATTCTGAGTTTGTCTCTGCTGACGGTATTATCCGTGAAAACCAGAAAACTTTAGACCTGATCCATTTCCATGAAGAAGAGCGGCCCATCGGTATTCAAATGTTCGGAAGCTCGCCGGAGGTCATGGCTCAAGCCGCCCGTTTCGTGGTTGACAATTTCAGACCTGACATTCTTGATATCAATTATGGGTGTCCTGTACCGAAGGTAACAAAACGAGGCGCTGGTTCAGCAGCTTTAAAGGACCTCTGTCTAATGGATGAGATAACGACGAGTGTGGTTGAATCTGTCCCAGACGTCCCTGTGACAGTAAAGATGCGTTCCGGTTGGAACCAGGAGTCGATCGTGACTCCTGAAGCAGGAGAGCGCCTGGAGAAGATCGGGATTAAAGCCATTACCTTGCACCCACGTACAACCGTCCAATCCTACCTTGGTCAAGCTGACTGGTCCTTAATTAAGGAACTAAAACAAACAGTCTCTATTCCTGTCATTGGTAACGGTGATGTTTCAACCCCCAAGCATGTGCTTTCAATGTTTGAGGACACTGGGTGTGATGCTGTCATGGTGGGGCGTGGTGCTCTTGGTAATCCTTGGTTTTTCAGAGAGACTCTTGCCCTGTTGAGGGGAGAACCACTGCCTGAAAAGTGCACTGTTTCTGAGCGCGTCGAAATGTGCCAACGACATTTCGACCTTCTTCTTGAAAATAGGGGCGAGCACTGGGGAATGAATCTTATGAGGAAACATTTTGGGTGGTACATCAGAGGATTTCCCGGCGCGGCCAAGTTCCGACAGGCTCTTGTTACTGCCCAAGGATTAGACGAGATGCAACTAGAATTAGTTTCTCTAGCAAAAACTGAACAGAGAGCTTCACCGCCTGTTTTTGCTTAAACGGTTAATATTAAGAAATTCAGCTAAAGTATTCCTTGTGTAGCCTTTCAACTTTGTCCGGCTCCACCGGCTCAGACAACCCCACCTTAAACGCCAGAAACCACATAACAAATATTCCATATACCAAAAAAAGGAGTTGCCACACCCAAAGTGACGGCAGGCCAAACGGTACCCATGTGGCTGGGCTATTTGGGTTAGAAAAGAGTGTGTTACCAATCGTTGCAAACGGTCCAAAACCAACCAAAAACCATATGATTGTTAATATCCACGCCAACGAAACCTTTCTCTTTTGAGCGGGTGAAATTCCTGACACTAATTGAAGGAATTTGTGCCGTTTTTCCTTTGCCTCCTTTTCTTTCGGGTCTTTGTTGGTCATTTTTGATACAATCACGGCAATAGCGAGATTAAAGAGAATTCCCCATCCTGCACTGTGGATCGTAAGTGGATAGGCCCCCCAAGGTAATCCAAACCATGCTGAGGTTCGGTCTGTTAGCGTAACAGCCACCAACCCCGCCACCAATCCAGCCACCACACCTTTTCTCGTAAACCATGGGAAATAACAAACACCCATGAGTGCTGGATACATCTGAAAACCATATGCAACAGCAAGACCGCCAAGCATGACGATGGCTGAAGTCGATTTTGCAGCCACTACCAGTGCGGCTCCTGCCACAAGGACAACTGTAATGCGGCCTACCCTCTTTTGTACAGAATCAGTCGCGCCTGGCGCCACATATCTTTTATATATATCTCTTGTCACCATTGCGCTAAAGGTGGACATATAAGCTGCGCCAGTACTCTGCATGGCTGCAAGTGCACAAACAGTAAGCAGTCCCATCAGCCATGGTGATGAGTCAGAAATAAGATTAATGAGCTGAGGAACTAGATTCTTGTCGTTCGCACTTTCGAGTGTGCCGTTAGCGATGAGCACGTGACCCCCAACTCCTTGGAAAATTGTAAAGGTAAAAAGAATTATACCAATTACTACTGATGATGCAGCTACCTGCTGCCAGCGAAATGGTTTGCTAGTTTTGTTCGCGAAGGCCCACATGGAAAACGCCGGTGACGATTGAATCCCCATAAGGGCAAACATGTATGTCATACACATAATACCTGTCCATGTCCCTCCCGCAGCTTTGCTACCGGCCGACACCATCTGAATACTGCCAGGGATGGCAACAATGGGGGAGTGTCCAGCCGGTGTTAAGTTACTATTAGAAGTCAAATCGCCTTTTACATGTTCCGCCATGCCGGCAACAAAGCCAGACCAGCCACCTGAAAAATGGATCGCCAAACCACCCAAAATGCATATTCCCAACGCCAACAAAATACACTGAACGCAGTCGACGTAAGCCACAGATCTCAATCCCCCCGATGCCACATATATAACAACCACGGTAGACAAGGCAAACATACCAAAGTTCGCACTCACTAGACCGTCAGTAACTACATTAAACAAATCTCCAGAAGCTCTCAACTGAACACCGAGATAGGGGACGCTGAACAAAAGCGCGACCAGAACAGTAAGCATCCTAATTGCATTACCGCCATAATAGTCACTGTACATCTCACCAGGAGTAATGTATTTAAACGCCCGACCAAGAACCCACTGCCGACGCAGAAAAAGGACTCCTGTAAACGGAATTGTTAAAGCATAGAAGGAAGCAAACGCATAAGGAAGCCCATCTGTAAATATTTTCCCGGGGTGACCCACAAAAGTCCAACCACTAAAGCTGGTGGCCGTTGCAGCCAAGACAAAGACCCAAATGCCAATGGACCGGCCGGCCAGAAAATAGTCTGAAGAAGTCCGGGCGCTTCGGGCACCCTTAAAACCCCAAAACAAACAATAGGCCCAGTAAACACTCACAAATATAGTAAGCCACAGAAGTTTTGAGTCCATATTGAGTTTCTCCCCGAAGAAGTATAAGTGATTCTACCTGATGCTAGAAAAAGAGTCAAGATTTTCTTAAGGACAAAGTGATACCAGAAAGGGCATGATGAATATTAGATTTACCTTCTTTGTTAAGGAAAATATTGTGAAGAATCTGTGTTGGAGAAGAATATGGCGGTAGGTGCGGCTACCATCTCTCTTTTATTCCTTATCTACTATTTTGTTCGAAGCACGGGGGCGAATCAGCATCTCGACCTTGATTACTCCACTGAATATGCCCGCCGGCAAGCTATAGCAACCGCCACTCTGGATATTGAGTCTGATCCCGAGATCCTCTGGCATACTCTTACTGATATGGCTAATTACAAAACATGGTATCCATGGGTGCATCGCTTGCGTGTAACAAATGAGAACACAAAACGATGGGCACATAAACATTCCCTTTTGAAATACAAAATGGAAGTTGGAAGCCGGTTTAAAATTCAGCCTTTTTTTGGGGCACCCTATAACAGCTGCCGTTTTGTCTCAATTGACCCTCCTAACAAACTTGCCATGGAGATGCGCTTTTTTCCACTAAACAGAGAATTAGTAACGTTCAATCTTCACCCTTATAAAAACTGTGTTGAGGTAACCTACACAGCCACAAGCAATAGCCTCCTCAATTTTCTTACAACAGCCATGTTTTCTTGGCGGGGAAAAGAAGTTTTGAGAAATCTAAATAACATAATGCCGAAGGTCGATTATGAAGAAGATACTGCCGAAGATGCGGCGAGAGTACCTCAGTTCGTCTTTGATGACAATTTTATCAATGCCCTTATTGCAAAAGCTTACAGCGACGGCACGGACATCCTCAATAGCATTTCCGAAAAAGTAGTTCGCGGAAAGGCCAAATCCGGTCTTATAAAAGCGAAGCGGGTCGGAAAACCTCCGAATACAACACCTGATGCAACACAAGCGGTCAACCAATTCCTGTCCGGTGATGCTCCTCAAGTAGGTGTGGCGTCTCCATCAGCGCCTGCAGTTGAGGTCCCTGAGGAGATACGAATCAATCAATACATCCTCAGGGGGCTAGATGGAGATACAGATATCATTAATTCCATCAACGATCGTGTCTTTCGCTCAAAGGTGAAATCAGCACTTACAAAAGCAAAACGCACCGGTGAACGTCCGGAAGTTCCACCTGACACGCTTCCGCTGGGTGCTGAGCCGGCGGCTGCTCCATCAATACCCACTCAGAAAATAGATGAAGGGACTCTCGTCAACACCTACGTTGCAAAGGCCATGGGTGGAGATGAAGAAGCTATCTCTAGTATCAAAGACCGTGTATTAAGATCGAAAGTGAAATCTGCACTGGTTAAGGCAAAACGCACCGGCATAATGCCAGAAGTCTCTGAAACTTCTGACCAGCCACTAGCTCCGGAAACTCAAGAAGAAGCTTCCCCAACTCCTCCTGCTGGTTCAGACGGTCCTGAAACGGTCGTAGATCAGGCCGTTCGGGCCGCCCTGGAAGGCAACATGGATCTTATCAATGGCCTAGGGGACAGAGTGTTGCGGGCTAAAGCCAAGTCGGCCTTAGCAAAGGCGAAGCGAGCCCAAGGATAAAAAGTTTGATCTCCGTTTGTCTGCACGCATACGTGTATGATCTTAATTTTCCCCTCTTCTTGTTCAATAGACTACCAGAGCCAACTTTTCTCCCCCTGTGGGAGCGGGGGAAGCGGTCTCCCATCATTAAAGCCTATTGTTCCTTCATGCAAAGGCACCGGTAACCCAATCACACGTGTATCACTCAACACTAAACTCAACATCCCTTGTTTCGATGTAAGTTTCTCCGCTAGAATATGCGCTCTGTGATCTGAGAAGTGATTTTCGCTAATAAGTACGTAGGTACCAAAAACTGAAATTACTCTTAGCGGTTTTGCCCCTCCTTTCAGCTTCTGTTTGCCGAATACCGTCCCGTTCAGCCACGGAGTAATTTCAACAAATTCACCTTCTCCTCGTATAGCTAGTTCTAGATCATCAATTGGGACAAGCGCAACGTCAAATTGATGACTTAACAGAAGCTTCAGGGCAGCAAGGGTCGTTGGAGCCCGAACCGCAATAGCCTCACTTTTTGGAAGAACTTCTCCAAGAACGGTCGCAATCTCCAAACCAATCGGATAAGATTGAGGATCAGAAGCTGTGGTAACAAGAAATAGTCGATCTTTCCTCCATTTGTACCAGAGACCATACGGGCTGTGGGCAAAAAGAAAACTGGCCGAGCCTATAATAATTAAAAAGAAAATACTGACGCGCGCGTGACTTTTTCGCAAGGAGGGTCTCTCGTTTTGCACTCTCTATGCAAAGACTCTATTCAAACACTTCCAAAGGCAGAACAGCCAAGACGCCAAAGTTTGGTACGTCAACCAGCTGGCTGATCCTGAGATCAACCGCGGCGCTACAAAGTATGTACGCCTGTTCCCGGGTTAGGCTTTTTTCTCTCACTAAATAACTGATCATTTGCAGTAGAGCATCCCGGGCTGCAAGAGTTAAATCTTCTGACAGATTCTCAAGGTCACCAATCCGTTCACCATCAAGATAGGCTTGTTGCGGAGTCACTTTATCCTTCTGCTTAATGGGGTAGCCTACCGTTCCGTAGAATGATCCTGGTGCCAGGTTCTTTAACTGATCATCATGACCTTCCACATGAGGTTGGGTGATATCCTTCCCTTTCCCTTTCAGCACCTCAACTCTCACTTCTACGATTGCACTCATTTCAATGGCAGTCCCTGACACCTCGCCATCTCCCTGAGCATAATGGATATCTCCAATGGAAAGAAGTGCACCATCTACGAACACCGGTAAATAGAGGATAGTCCCAACCTGCATCTGTTTTACATCCATGTTCCCTCCATTTTCTCTTGGCGGCACGGTCCTCAAACAACGTTCAGCATGTTGACCTCCCGGGCCACAGATATCAGATGGTTGCGCGTCCATTGGTTCTGGTGGGAGGGCAAATCCCCCGGCATCAGCCAAAGCAGTTTCCCGTTGATACATCTTTTCTACCTCTTCAGGTCCAGGTGCAACACCAACAGTCCCCATAAATCCAGCAAAAGGAACATGTATTCCTGGCATGTCTATTGAGGTGGCGGCTACCCTGTCCAGGTTCCAACGTACAATGTGTGGCTCTGGATAGAGATCTCTTAGGAAACCAAAGCCTGGAACGATCACCGTATAACCAAAGGGGCCTGGCTCAATGTCTATAAGCGTTATCGCTAAGACGTCGCCTCGCTCCGCACCATTGATGTAAACAGGGCCCGTCAGTGGGTGTACCACGTTCAGATTTGCTCCCGCTACATCGGCCGGGGTTGACTCCTCAGTAAACGGACTGTCCAGAGCATCCCTGGTTTCATAAACAAGCACATCACCTGGATCCGCATGAGCAACAGGTGGAATTGCCCAGTGCCATCGGTTATGACATTTAGGATCATTAATGCAGTGGTCGCCCGTCGCCGAAATTTTTATTGTTTTTCCACCAACAGTCTGCTTCATCGGGCAGCCCACAAGAAACAACGCAATGAAGGTTGCACACAGTAGTCTTGCCATCTTATTCATTACATTCCCCCTTCAATAATATTTCTACTTCCTAATATTATATAATACCAATTGTCTTTATTGCAATCAAGGATTTCCGGTTATGTGACTGTTTTCCTGTAGAAACTGGCGAACATCTCGCGCCTCATCCTGCGAAATCTCGTGGGCGATAGGATACTCCCTCCAGGTGAGGCTGAATCCTATTTCCTTTAATAAGTGAAGTGATTCCTTCGACCGGTGCAATGGCAATATAGGGTCATACAATCCGTGTGCAGCAAAAATTGGGCTCTCTATAGGCATGTTTTCACGTCGCTTCACATCCTCCCCTTCCATAAGAAAACCACTCAGGGCCACAACGGCACCTATCGGATTTTCTAAGTGTAGCATAATATCCAAGCACATGCCGGCACCCTGAGAAAAACCGAGAAGAACAATCTCTTTAAAGGCAAATCCTTTAGCACAAACATCCTTTACTAAAGAGATAAGCAACTCTCTGCTCTCTATCCTTTCCTGTTCAGAATCTTTATTCAAGGGAAATGAAAACCACCCTTTTCCAAGGCCTCCGGTCCCAGGAACATCAAACAGGCCGTCTGGAAAAAAAGTTTGAGTACCTTTTAGCCTAAGACTTTGGACAAAAGGAACAAGATCGTGTTGGTTGGCTCCCCATCCGTGTAAAACAATAAGAGCAACCTTTGCCGGACCCTCTTTTGGTGGAAGCTCAATCAACCCTCATCACCCGATATTGAAACTGATAAATTCCAAGGGCTTTGTCTATCGCAACTTTTCTTATGTATGAAAGTGAAATCTCTTTTTCAAGATTCGAGAATAGCGTTACAGAGTCGCTTGGGAAAATATGCGGGTGATTCGTCAGGAAAATATGTGTTAAGTACAAAGAAAACCTACTATAGGTCTGGGCACCACCTATGATGAAGCATTTTTCTGTCTTGGTCTGAGAAATGACCGTCTCAGGATCCATGTCTCTGTGCATCACAACCACCTCCCTACCATCAAGCTCTGTGGCTAGAGTTGATTCTGTGTTAGAACCCATAACCACTGTCTGACCAATGGTTTGCTCCCGAAACAATTGTAAGTCTTCTGACCAGTCCACTACTTCCGTGGGGTGGCGTGCTATCATGCCGTTGACCGTGACGGCGGCTGTGAGTATCACATCCATAGTTTTCAATTGGTTCCGTTTAGGGTGCCTGCAACAACTGTAATGCGCCTGCCGGGATCACAATAGGCGTGGATCGAATCATTAACTTGTTCAAGAGTCAATAAATTGATAAGGTTGGGATATTCATCCATGAACGACAACTCTTTACCTCTCTCCACTGTTGTCAAAACTCTGTTGGCGATGCCGGCTGTTGTGTCGAGACCTACCTGATACATACCAGATATGGTTGTCTTCTTGGCCTCCAGCTCGTCTCTAGTGACACCTCCTCTAAGCCAAAGGTTAAGCTGTTTCTCCATGGACTTTTTTGCTTTGTCAATGATGTCCGGCGCAAAAGTCCCCCAGATATACCAATAGCCGTCATTGCCTTCTTCCACGCCGCCAGTAGATGATTGAATCCCATAGGTGAGCCCCTCTTTATCTCTCACCGTTGCCATGAGTCTCGCCGAAAAATTTCCCCCCAGAATGAAATGGCTCATCATAACAGCATAATAATCTTCGTGCTCTCGATCTATGCCTATCCCGTGTCCCGTTACCACATCAGCACTGGTCTTGTCCGGAATGTGAACCACTTCTGACAGATGCTTGTAAATGGTGTTTGCCTTAGATTTTGCAACAGTTCCCAAGGTCAGGGGAGATTCCTTCCATCCTCCAAATCTTTTCGCAATCTCTTTTTCAACAGTTCTGTGATCCACATCACCCACAAAACAGATGTGGACCGTCCCTAATCCATAGTTTTCACCATGGAACGATTGCAACTGTTTGGTTGTCACTTTTTCCATGTTCTCAATCTCTCGGTCCAATCCCATGGCCCGGTTTGGGTGGCCTTCAGGGTAGAGTTGCATGAGAAATGCTTCAATGGCTCGAGTCCGTGTGTCCTCTTTTGATTTTCTCATTTCCGCTGTCCGGCGCTGCACAATCGATTGTAAATCCTTCTCATTATACGCCGGCATCATAAGCTGCTCCGCCAACAACTCGATCAGGAGAGGCAAGTTTTCCCTAAGACATTTACCTGAGAAGTGTACACGGTATCTGCCCGAGGTAAATACAAGTTTTGCACCAACAGATTCTAGCGCGTCTCCTATTTTAAACTTGTCCCGCTTCTGTGTACCAAGATCCAACATGGCAGCTGCTATTTCAGGTACAACAATATTGTTTGTTGCAAAGACATCCCCGCCTAGAAAACTTCCACGAAATGTAATTACATCTTTAATATCTGTTTTCAGGAAATAAAGGTTGAGCCCATCTAACGGTGACGAACTTTTTATTTTGGGGGCCAGCTCCAAACTTTTACTCAGCGTTAGGCCCTTGTGAAGTAGGAATAAAAAACCCGGTGGTGCTTTGGTCTTCTTTCAGATATTTAGAAGCTACACGCTTAACATCATTAACTGTGACTCTTTCAATCTTTTCAAGGAATGTGGTATAAAATGTCCAGTCTCCAAGGGCAATTGCCTCATTTAAATTGCTGGCAACGGAGTAAGATCCGTCTCTTGTGAATGCGGTTTCGGCACGTATCTGGGATTTTGCATAGTGAAGTTCCTTCTCCTGCACATCTTTAGCAATAATGGTGCCGTATTCTTCCAACACACCTTTTTCTGCTTCTTCACATGTGATGCTTCCCGCTAGAAAGACATAGGTAACAAAAAGGCCATTATCATGAAGGGGATGAGACCAGACATTCACATCAGCTGCTTTGCCGGAATCGATGAACCTTTTGTAGAAGCGGCTCATCTTTCCATGGCCCAGAATGCGCCCGAGGATTTGCAAGGTATGAGTGTCTTCATGAACACCTTCAGGTGTTTTATGCGCTAAGCCCACAATCGGCATTTCTCCCGCTCTTTTCACCATGACCCGCCGGGGTCCTTCTTGAGGCGGTTCACTGGTATACATTTGGGGGATACTGTGTGACGGCTTTGGAATCGATCCGAAATGTTTGTCCAAAAGAGTAAGAGCAACGTCTTTCTGAAAATCACCTATGACAGAGATAGTGGAATTATTCGGCCAATAAAAGGTGTTGTAAAACTTTTTCAGTCGCTCCGTCGTCACGTTTTCAATGTCCGAACGCCAACCAATGGTGGAATGATGATACGGATGAGCCTGGTAAGCAGTCGCCCAGATATTTTTGTCTAGTGCCTCATATGGATCGTTTTCACCGCGCTCGAACTCATTTCTTACAACAGTCATTTCTGACTGTCTGTCCTCGTCTTTAATAAACGCACCTCTCATTCTGTCGGCCTCTATTTCCATGGCTTTTTCCAAGTGTTCTTTTGGCAACAGCTCAAAATAGTTGGTTCGATCGAACCAGGTTGTGGCGTTGATCATGGCACCTACATCCTGAAGTACATTCCAAATGGCTGTTCCTCCTTCTTTATTAAACTGTTTTGATCCCTTAAACATAAGATGTTCTAAAAGGTGTGTCGATCCCGTGTGGCCAATAGCCTCGTTCCGGGAACCCACATGATAGGTAACCATAAAGGTAATAACAGGGGCGTGGTGGTTCTCTAGCAGCAGGACGGTGAGATCGTTTTTTTTATGCCGATATTCGGTAATTCCTCCTGATTCTTTCACAGGAATAAATTGTTTGATGGTTTTACTCACAGGACAACTTTTATGTCAAAATAAAAAGGGAAGGTAAAGTTTATTTTATAATGCTCGCAATAGCCTTGAAGTTGTCACCGCTGGCTACCTGCTGTAGTTCGAATAAAGCCATTTCTACCGAGGTCATATTAGCCCCCAGGGCTCCCATTTTTTGAAGGCCGAGATTGTGGTTCGACTCGTGTCGTGACATGACAGCGTCAGTGACGACATGCACCTCGTAACCTTCTATCAGCAGATCCTGTACGGTCTGATAAACACAGACATGTGTCTCAATTCCGCAGACCAAAATCTGTCTCTTCTCATAAGATTTTATCTTTTCCGATACAATATTATCACCCAAGCAACTGAATGTTATCTTTTCCATTCTTTCCGTGCTGTTCAGGGCCGCAGCTACCTCGCTCATTGTGGGGCCCAACCCGGCCGGGTACTGTTCGGTCCAATTGATGGGAATACCCAAAACTCTGATACCTTTAATAAGCCGACAGATATTTTTCTTGGTCTGTTCCTGTTCTTGCATGACAGCAAATATCTTCTCCTGCACATCAATCACAAGAAGCTGACTCTCTTCTGTAATCAGTTTCATCAATTATACTGCAAGAGTCTTAGCTACTTCCTCAGCGTGACCTTTTGGCGAGGCTTTTGGGAATGTGTGAATAACTACATTGTTTTCATCTAGAACGATGGTACCCCGCATGACACCTTCATATTGCTTCCCGTACATTTTCTTGGCTCCCCACACACCCAACTTGTCTAGCATCATGTGGTTTTCATTGCTTAGAAGCGGGTAGGTGAGACCACATTTAACCACAAATTTCTTCAGAGCCTTGGGCGGGTCAGCGGACAGACCATAAACATCAACATTTCTCCTTTCAAACCTTTTCAATATCGACTGAAACTCAGTCGCTTCAATCGTTCATCCTGGAGTGCTTGCTTTGGGGAAACAAAAAATCACCTTTTTCCTGGAGGTCTCCAGACTTCTATGCTCGCCGTTATGGTCTAACAATGTCAAATCGTCTACTGTTTCACCAACTTCAATCATAACAACTCTCCGTTGTATTTCCGCATAACACCAACCACCACGCCCTGTATTCTCACCCTGTCCACTGAGTATATCACAGGATCTAATGTTCTGTTTGCTGGTCTTAATTCTATCTCATCATTGCGGAGATAAAGTTTTTTTATGGTTGCCTCCTGATCGTCAATTAACGCCACAATAGTCTGACCATTTTGAGCTTCAATTTTTTCTTGTACAATGACAAAGTCGCCATCTTGAATATGTTCTTCTATCATGGAATCGCCTGACACTTTTAGAACATAGTGTTTGCCGCGCCGGAGAAATGATGCGGGAACCTCAATGACCTCCGGGTTTGAAATGGCATCAATCGGTTTTCCGGCAGCTACCATTCCTAACACTTCAAGGGTGTTGAAGGAGGAATCGGCTGGATGGAGTTCAATGGAACGAGTTCTGTTCCACTCGTGACGAATGGCCCCCTTCTCTTTTAGCGCCCGAATGTGCTTATAGACGGTGCCTTTTGATGTAAACCCGAAACTTGAAGCAATTTCATCAAAGGTGGGTGCATAGCCATGCCTTGAGATATATCCTCTCAGGTAGTCGAAAATTTCTTTCTGTCGCTTCGTTAAGAACATGAGTACAAAAAGCGTACAAATTTAGTCCAATTGCACGAAAAAATAAAGATGTTGAAACTATAGATTAGAATTCGAGCTGTGAGCGAATTCCGTCAACCCTGCGACAAAAATCTGCCTTTTCTTTCATCTTGCCCTTCACCGCCCGGCAAGCATGTATAACAGTGGAGTGATCGCGCCCACCAAAGTGCATCCCTATGTTTTCCAGAGAAGTGCCCACAATTTCCCGGGACAGGTACATGGCCACCTGCCTAGCTCTGGCCACATCCATTTTCCTGCCTCGCCCTACAAGTTTTTTCTCAGGTACATCCATGGCTTCGCTAACACTTTGTATCACGTCTTCAATGGATACTGTTTTAGTCCCGGGGCGGCCCAATGTTTCACGAAGAGCCCGCTTGGCCAGAGACATGGTAATGTCCGAATGTGACAGCGATGAATATGCTAATAGTTTGATGAGGGCCCCTTCCATCTCCCGGATGTTGGTGCGGATATTAGTGGCGATAAACTCTATGATTTCGTAGGGAATTTCTAAACTGTCATCTTCTGCTTTTTTCTGAAGGATTGCGATGCGTGTTTCAAGATTTGGTGCTTGAACATCAACAATCAACCCTGATTTAAAACGGGAAAGCAACCTGTCCTTTAGTCCATATAGCTCACTCGGGTGACGGTCTGTTGTTAAAACCACTTGCTTTCCTCTTTGGTAAAGATCATTAAAAGTGTGAAAAAATTGTTCTTGGGTTTGCTCCTTTTTCTGCAAGAACTGAATGTCGTCCACCAGTAGAACATCTACTTTTCTGTGTCTCTCCGTAAACGGGGCGCTGTTGTTGTTTTGAATAGCTGTAATAAAATCAAGAGTGAACTTTTCGCTAGTGGTATAATGAACTCGTGGCCTCGGCAACCGCTGCAAGACCTTGTTCCCAATGGCTTGAAGAAGGTGTGTCTTTCCTAAACCAACGCCACCGTAAACAACCAGTGGATTAAATGATGTCTGTCCTGGCGAGTCTGCAACTGAAACAGCGGCCGCTTTGGCCAGCTGGTTGTTTGATCCTTCCACAAAACTATCAAAAGTGTAGCGTTTGTTCAGCCTGCTGCCACTATCATAGTTCTGACCCGAACCTCTTTGTTCAACAAGGGTGTCTGGCTCTGTTGGAAACTCACCGTTGCCAGGTTCACTCACAACGACACTATAACGGACTTTTAGATCTTTTCCTGTTGCAGTTTTGAGTTTTGACAATAGCATCCTTCGATAATGACGATCGATCCATTCATAATAAAACTTGCTAGGGACTTCTAGTGTCAAGCTGTTTTCGTCTAAGCTAACCGCTCTAATCGGTTCAAACCATGTTGCATAAGTTTGTTTACTAATAGAAGATTGGACTTCTCCTGACAAATTTGTCCATAAATCTGATGCTGTTAAAATAGTTTTATCCACAACTTATCCACACTGTGGGAGGGTTTAAATTTATCCCTTTCTCTCCTCTGATATCAAGCGGAAAAATTGTTTTTTGGTATAATCAGTACACAGGCAGTAAACTTGAAGGAGTGGTTGCTGAGGTTTTCTATAATAGTTAATTTCCACGTCTTTAAAATGGTGTATCATGAAAAGGACTTATCAACCGAGTAACCGGAAGCGGAAAAAGAAGCACGGTTTCCGTTCCCGTTCTTCCTCTCCTGGTGGAAAACGCATTCTTCGTCGCAGACGAAGTAAGGGGAGAAAGAAGATCTCGGCCTAACCACACTTTTTAATTTTCAACACGATAGTCTTATGCCGACCTCCCTAAAACGGTTTCGGTTAGCCCTCTGCTCTTGCTCTCGTTGGGCTGTCCGATTACCCTCGATTGTTTTATCACTTTTGGCCCGGTTTCTAATTCAAGCATATCAGTTTGTCTTTTCTCCACTTTTTCCCTCCACCTGTCGCTTCTCCTTGTCCTGCTCTAACTACGCACTGGAAGCGTTTCAAAAGCACTCTCCAGGTAAGGCCATGATATTGACGCTCATAAGAATTTCCAACTGTCACCCATGGGGCACTCATGGAGAGGATCCCGTCCCAGACTGATGGACAAGAAAACCATTTTTGCCTTCCTGTTTATCGCCCTCATCCTGATGGCTATGCCCTATTACTATGAAATGATTGGTCTTGCTCCACCACCCCCACAGGAAGAGGCGGCAGCTCCTAATAATACATCTCCAGAAAAATCGGCTTTGTCAACCCCGAAAGCTTTACGCGGAGGTGTGGTCACTGCAAGCCCAGGCTGGCCGATAAAAACAGCTTTTGAAGAAACAATAGTATATGTGAAGACTCCTCTCTATGTGGCTGGTGTCTCCTCCCGGGGAGGTGGTTCCCTAGTGTCTTTTGTGTTAAAAAACTACACGTTAAATGATTCCTCTCTTGTTAATCTTGTTGTGGCCGAAATCAACAGGGACAATCTTTTAATCAAATTCAAGGATTTCACGGGTGAAAACGTAATCCTTGACAACGCTTGGATATTATCTGACCCTTACGCTCAGAATGACACTGTCTTTGCAATGGATGAAAGCAGGTCTCTAGAGTTTTCATCTACAATAGATGGGAAGATTATAAACAAGGCCCTCACGTTTAATCCTGATAGTTATACCATCGGTTTAACCATGGACCTACAAAGTGTTGGCCGCGACATGATGTCTCAAGAACGCTTCACACTTGTTTGGAATGGAGGCCTTCCATCCACAGAGCCCAACAAGAGCGATGAGGCATCTTTCTACGCCGCCAATCTTTCCCAAGGTCGGGAGGTGACCAAGCACAACGGCAAGGATGGAAATGTTGTCTCTTCAACGGGCAGAACGGATTGGGCCGCCATTAGGTCAAAATACTTTACTGTCGCTATCGTCCCTACCTCTATTAGTAATTACGGAGAAGTAAGTGGGAGAACCAGAACAACCCCTCTTGTCAATGGCAACAGCAAAGCACCCATATACAACCTGTCTGTTGGCTTCTCATCCGCTGCTCCCTCAGCTGCTATTGTCTATCTCGGGCCTCTACAGTATAATAGTTTAAAGTCCCTTAACGTGGGGCTTGAGAACACTATGAGCTTTGGCCTTGCTCCCATACGTGGCATCGGTCGGGGCGTGCTGTTTCTTTTAACGGCTTTTTATGGTTTCATTCCTAATTATGGTGTGGTGCTTATCGTTTTTTCAGTGCTTGTTAAAATTGTGGTCTACCCCCTAACCAAAAAAAGTTATCAGTCCATGAAAGAGATGCAACTTCTTCAGCCTGAACTTATGAAGCTCAAGGACAAATACCAGGGAGACCCCCAGCGGCTTAATAAAGAAACAATGAAAATGTATAAAGAGCGTGGCGCAAACCCTCTTGGTGGGTGTCTCCCTATGCTTCTTCAGATGCCCCTTTTGTTCGCCCTTTTTATTGTCTTTAGGTCTACAATTGAGCTTCGGGGCGCCCCGTTTGTTCTTTGGATAGATGATCTTTCTCAGCCTGACGCCCTAATCCCCCTCCCTTTCTCTCTTCCACTTTATGGAAACCAGATTAGCCTATTGCCCCTTCTAATGGGTGTCTCCATGTTTATACAACAAAAAATGTCAACCACTCAGGCCAACCCACAACAGAAGATGATGACTCAGTTTATGTCTGTCTTTTTTGTTGTTCTTTTCAACCAATTTCCGTCAGGTCTTAACCTTTACTATACGCTCTTTAACGTTTTGACAATTCTTCAACAAAAATATATGATCCACCCCACAGGGGTGGTAAATGTTTCTACAAAGAAGGCGTGATTTCTTCGGTTAGTACTCTCTCCTCCAGTTTAAGCTCAACAATTGCATCTCTCGCAACACCTGCTGGTATTAGCGGAATAGCTGTCGTACGAATCAGTGGTCCTAATTCTCTCTCGGTCGCGCAAAAATTGAGTAGGAAAAGAAAAGAAGTTTTTAAGCCAAGATACGCCCTATATACGCCCCTCTTTTCTCCCCGGGGTCTTGAAATTGATTCAGGTGTTCTCACCTTTTTCCCTTCACCACATTCTTATACGGGTGAGGACGTTTTAGAGCTCTCTTGTCATGGTGGTGTTGTTGTTGCCAACGAACTACTAGACGCATGTTTCTCTTTAGGTTGTGTTCCTGCCCACCCAGGTGAGTTTACAAGGCGTGCCTTTATGAACGGCAAGATAGACTTGTGTCAGGCTGAGGCTGTTGCTGGTGTTATTATGTCAGAATCCTCAATGGACAAAGAGGTTAACTATAAAATTTTAACTGGTAGATTTTCAGACCTTGTGTTAAAGCTTAAGAGTTCTCTTTTTGGGCTTGTCACCATTTTAGAGGCTGAGCTCGACTTCACTGACGATGAAATAAAACCAACACCGCAAAAAGACAAGGCTGCCCTTGTTTCCCTTGTTTTGTCCCAAACAAAAGAGGTTCTCTCAACCTATACAACAGGAAAGGTTCTGCATCGTGGTGCTTTGGTTGCACTTGTAGGGAAACCAAATGTTGGAAAGTCAAGTTTGTTGAATGCGATCCTATCCGAGGAAAGAACTATTGTTTCGGAAAATCCGGGCACAACACGAGACGCTGTTGAGGTTCCTTTCCTAATCAACAACTTCCCTGTCAGGTTGGTAGACACTGCCGGCCTCGGGAAGCCCAACAGTGCTGTCGAGGGACGTGGAATGGACTTCACACGAAATTATGTAAATAAGGCCGATCTTCTTTTAAATGTTGTGGACATTTCTCAACCCAAAACAGCTGTAAAAAAGGACATTATTAACTCTGATAACCAACGTCCCGTCATTCATGTTTTAAATAAATGTGATCTCTTGAACAATGGCCCTTCCGAACAGTGGCTTTCAATGTTCCCCAATGTTTCAATAACGTCAGCCCTGTGTGGTGATGGGGTCGATGATTTGCTAAGGTCCATCTACAAGAGGTTTGTTCAGCGTTCAGCTCTTGTTGGGGGGGTGGTTCTAACAAATGCCCGGCACAAGCTTGCCCTTGATGGGGTGGCGGAGTCTCTCGAGCGTGCTCTCTATGTTATCTCTTCCAACGAATCCTCTGAAATCTTAGCCGTTGAGCTCCGGGGGGCGCTTTTTCATCTTGATGAAATTTTGGGCATTACAACCGTTGATGATATTCTCGATAATATTTTTTCAAACTTTTGTATAGGCAAATAATGTTTCACGTGAAACCATGTTTCTAAAGAAAAATTACGACGTGGTGGTCGTTGGTGGTGGTCACGCTGGTGTTGAGGCGGCCCTCGCATCCGCCCGCTTGGGCCTGCAGACCGCCCTTATTTCTTTGGATCTTTCTGTGTTGGGGCGAATGTCTTGTAACCCTGCTATTGGTGGCCTTGCAAAGGGACACCTTGTGAGGGAGGTTGACGCACTTGGCGGACAAATGGGCCTTCTCGCTGATTCTGCTGGACTTCAGTTTAAAATGCTAAACAAATCCAAAGGTAAGGCTGTATGGTCTCCTCGGGCGCAAATAGACAAAAAGCTTTATGAGCGGCTTGTTCTTTCTGTGGTTCAATTAGAACCAAATCTCCACACCCTAGAAGGAGAGGCGCGCAAGGTTCTCTGTAAAAACGGTGAGGTGGTTGGTATTACTGTTGGTGATGATATTCGGGTTGGTTGTCGCTCCCTTGTGTTAACCTGTGGAACGTTCCTTAATGGTCTCATTCATGTGGGGAGGAGAAAAATTCGTGCTGGTAGAATGGGAGAGGAGGCCTCTGATGGCATTACTGAGTCTCTTGCTTCCCTCGGCTTTGCTCACGGAAGGCTGAAAACTGGTACGCCGCCACGCCTTCGGAGGGCCTCAATAAATTGGGCCGCTGTACATCCGTTCTCTGGAGATAAAAACCCAAGACCTTTTTCTTTTCGCACGGGTGGCTTCAACCCACCAAACATAGCTTGTCATACAACTCAGACCAACCAGCTGACACACGAGATTATTTTGGATCACCTTTCTGATTCTCCCATGTACTGTAACGAGATTAAGGGTGTTGGTCCTCGCTACTGTCCCTCTATTGAAGACAAGGTTGTAAGGTTTAAAGAACGGGACAGTCACCACCTGTTCCTAGAGCCGGAATGGTTGGGGTCTAGCCAAATATATACAAATGGCTTTTCAACAAGTCTTCCTGAGGAAGCACAGTTGCTGGCCCTCCGGACGGTCCCTGGTTTAAAAAACGTCTCCTTTTACAGGCCGGGCTATGCTATCGAATATGATTTTTTTCTGCCGTCTCAGCTAAAAGCCTCTCTTGAAACAAAAGACCTTCAAGGACTTTTCTTTGCTGGTCAACTTAATGGTACTTCTGGCTATGAAGAGGCTGCTGCCCAGGGTTTGATTGCTGGGATTAATGCTGCTATGTATTTTCTTGAAAAAGATCCGTTGGTTCTCCGTCGCAATGAGGCTTATCTGGGGGTGTTGATTGACGATCTTGTTACAAAGGATACTTTGGAGCCCTACCGCATGTTTACTGCTCGTGCCGAATATCGGTTGTTGCTTCGGCATACGAACGCAGATCTTCGCCTTTCGGAGACTGGTTATCGCCTTGGGCTTTTAGATGGTGCTAGCTTTAATTTGGTTTGTAAAAAATCACGTTTTCTAAACAACAGTACTAGAACAATACAAACTTCTCGACCCGAGCTTTATAACACCAATGCTTTTCTCTCTTCTATTAAAGAAACTCCCGCCCCTGAGAAGGTTTCTTTGGCTGGGCTTCTTCGGCGGCCTACCGTTAGCTTAAAGATGTTAATTGATGAGGGGGTCCTTTCTTTGGATTTGCGTGGCTTCTCTAAAGAACAACAGGAAGACCTCCTTGATGAGTTGGAAACAATAATTAAATATGAGGGTTACATTCGTCGTCAAGACTCCCTGATTAAAAAGTTAATTCAAAATGAGTCTTCCCACATCCCGGCTTCTTTTAAATTTAATGAGTGCAATGCCCTTTCTTCCGAGGCCCGAGAGAAACTCAATATTGTTCGGCCTGAAACGTTAGGACAGGCCTCACGCATTTCAGGTGTCTCTCCCTCTGACGTTGCGGCGCTTGCGGTCCTCTTGGTCGCTCGAGAATGACTGTTTCACGTGAAACGGTGCCTACGGTTTCACTTGACAAGATTGTGCGGTCAATTACCCGCCGGCTTTGCGAGCTTGGCGGTGATAAGCCTTCGTTTTGGACTCCATACACCAACGTTCATGGTTCCTTGTTGCCTTTTCTTTTTATCGCTCTGGCTCGTTCAAAAACAAAAAAATGTGTTGTTGTGGTTGACGATTATTCTGTTCAAAAGAAGCTTTATGAGTCCCTGGCGGCCTTGTCGCCTGGTTTGGCGTTGGCTTTTGTTGGTTCTGGGGAAGAAGAACATCTTACTGGTGCAGATCTTCACGTTTTAAATCTTTTTGCTGCTGGTGAGACACCTTTGCTTATTGTGCCCCAGCACCGGTATCGCCTTGTCTGGTCTAGTCTGTTTGGTGGTCCTGAAGACAGTATTAAACTCTCTTCTCTGAAAAGCCGCGAAGCTTTGGTTTCTCTTCTGTTGGGCTGGAAAATGAAACAAGCCCCTGCTGTTAGCGCCCCCGGTCAGTTCGCTCTTCGGGGCGCCATTGTTGACTTTTTCTCTTTTGGGGCTGCTGGGCCTCTTCGAGTTGAGTTTGCTGAGGAGAAGCTTTCCTCTGCAAGGTTTTTTGATGTCGCGACACAAAGAATGCTCCGGCAGGTTGATGTCAGTGGCGTCGTCCTTTCGGCCCCTTTGGTTATGGGCTCCCAACAAGAGAAGGATCCCTTCACCAAAAACCCTGTTAATGTTACCTGTTTTTTTGTTGAACCCTCCGGTTCCCCCGATATTTTTAATCTTCAGCCTGTTTACATGGATGAGGATGGTCGTGAGTTGGACTTGGGTTGTGTCTCTCATCGAGGTTTTAAAAACAACCCCAGGGTTTTTACGGCGCTAGTTGCTCAATTCAAAGAAAGTCAAATAGTTGAACAGTTTGTTTTCCTCCACAAGACCTTTGTTGACCGGGCCTTAACAGTTGGGGTTTTGGATTTCTTTTCGTTTTGTCACTTACCTCTTAGTGGTTCTTTTGCGTCGGCCCCTCTTGGCTTCTTCTGGGTTTCATTAGACCAGCTCATTGATCTCCCTAGGGTACCTGACGCCCCTTTTCGGGAAAAAGAGGTTTCTTCTGAGCCCAGTCTCGGGTTTGTTGGCTTGCCTTGGAATGGACCTGTTGTTCATGAAGGCCTTGGAATTGGCCTCTATAGGGGTCTTTCTCAGATTACAAAAAATGGTGTTAAAACGGAGTGTGTTGCTCTCAAGTTTAAACATGGTGACTTGGTTCATGTGCCGCTAGAAAGGCTTGACGTTGTGCACAAATACCTTGGTTCAGAAGAAAAGCCGGCACTTACTGACCTTCGTACGAGCCATTGGCAGCGATCAAAACAAAGCACAAGAGCGTCTGTGGGTAGGGTCGTAGATCAGTTCATTCAAATATATAGTGATAGGCAGGGGGCACGTGGGTTTTCGTTCTCACCCGATGGTGAGTTCCTTCGCGGCCTTAGAGAAACGTTTCCCTACACTGAAACTGTTGATCAAATGAACTGCTATAAAGATGTTTGTCTCGACATGGAGAAAGATGCCCCCATGGACCGTCTTATTTGCGGTGACGTGGGCTTCGGCAAAACAGAAATTGCTATTCGAGCCGCCCTTAAGGCTGTTTGTAGTGGCAAACAGGTCTCACTTTTAGCTCCAACCACAATTTTAGTTAATCAATTGTTTAATAGCTTCTTTTCTCGGCTTGAACCTTTTGGTGTTGTGGTTCGACACCTTTCTCGCTTTGCTAAGCCTACAGATATAAAGAAAACACTGCTTGGGCTTAAAATGTTAACTGTTGATGTTGTCATTGGAACACACCGTTTGCTTTCCAAAGACGTCTCAATTCCTCACCTCGGTCTAATTATCATCGATGAGGAGCATCGCTTTGGCGCCAAACACAAGGAAATGCTGCGTGTGCTCCAGTCGGGTTGTGATGTTTTAAGCATGAGTGCAACACCCATTCCGCGCACTTTACAATTTTCTCTCATGGGGGTTCGTGATGTTTCAACAATCAGAACACCACCCCCTGGGCGCCTTTCTGTCATTACGTCCATAGAAAATTTTGATGTAAATCAAATTAAAAATGCGATTGCCTATGAAATTGATCGCGGAGGACAGGTTTTCTTTGTACAACACAACATTTCTGGTCTTGGGCGGATTGCTCGCCGCATTAGAAGCCTTTTTCCCAAACTAAACATTGGGGTTGCACACGGAAAAATGCTTAGTGACGAGCTTGAATCTGTTATGCTAAGAATGTACCAGGGAGATGTTGACGTCTTGGTTTCCACCACAATTATTGGGGCGGGGCTCGACCTGCCTAATGTGAATACAATTCTCATTAATAACGCTCATCTGTACGGTCTTTCCCAGCTTTACCAAATGCGGGGGCGTGTGGGCCGCTCTTCTCAACAGGCTTACTGCTACCTGTTAATTCCGGGGGCCGATGTAAGTCCAGAAGCCCATGAGCGTCTTAGAACAATCCAACACAACACTGCTCTTGGCTCGGGATATGATATTGCTCTTCGAGACCTAGAGCTTCGGGGTGGTGGTAACCTTTTTGGGAAAGAGCAGAGTGGCCACCTCGCAACTGTTGGGTTCCATCTTTATTGCAAGATTGTAAAAGAGGTGGCGGAAGAAAAAAAACAAAAAAAAACACCCCAAAAGAAAACACAACCGCAACTTTCATTGTCTGTGGAAGGTGACGCCTTAATACCTGAAAAATATGTTCAACAACAGGAAGACCGTCTTCACTTTTATCGCCGACTGGCAAGCGCGAATTCTACCTCAGAGATACAGGACACCGCCGAGGAAATCCTAGACAGGTTTGGTCCTCTTCCAGAACCTGTGTTAAATCTCCTTTATATAAAGAAAATTCGGCTCGCTTCCCCTGGGTGCGCCGTTGAGTCCGTGGAGGCTGGACAGGGTGGTGCCAAACTCTGGTTAGGCTCGAACAACAATGGCAACGTTGTTGATGTTGTCCACCGCTACTGCGGTGTGCTGAAAAAAAACAACGCTTCGTTTACCGTTGTCAATGATGGTGAGCGGACTGGGATTGATGTCGAAACAAGCTCCCTTTCTTCTGCTTTGCGAACTGTGGAAATCCTTTTTGAATCACAAGGCCCTCCCGGTTAGTTTTTCGCTGTGTTTTTCTTCTTTTCGACAGCTCTTTTTCGTCTTTTTTGTTTTACTTTCTTTATGAGCATAATTTCAAGCTGCGCTAAAAAAGACACAAACAAGGAACCTTCCACAACCCCTAGGGTTGGAAGCACTACAACTGAAGAGCGCAACAAAACAAACGAGGGTCAGCCAGCTTCTCGTGAGCTGCTCTACCGTGCCGCTGTTTCGAGCAACTTACAAAACGAGGCTTCTGTTAGACAATTAATTGATGATTATAGAAAAACTGTTTATGGAAACCTGTATTTGGAACATTACCTCTCCTCAAAAATAAAAGTAACCATGGATGAAATTAGAGATCGCTATCTCTCTAATAGGCCAACCTATCGGCGGCGCACAGACGAGGTTCGACTAATACAGTTCCTTACCCAAAACGAGGGTTCTGCAAATGAAGTCAAATTCACCCTCTTACAATACGATGCCAGGCTAAGAATTTCTTTATTGAAAGAGAACCGGGTCTCTCCCGTCACTGTTTCGCCTGGTGACATGCCAGAAGAATTAGACCTCCTCCTTTTTGGGTCTTCCCGTCCCCGTGGCGTCTTGGGTCCAGAGAAAACACAATATGGATATCACGTTCTAGAGGTTCTCGAGTTCTTCCCTCAAAGTTCTTATCAGGGCCTTGACGAAGTTTATGATGAAATTAGCCAGAACATCTACCGGTCTAAGCGGGCCAAGCTGTATGGTCTCTTGTTAGACAGCCTAAGAAATGTCTATCCACCCAACGCTGATGTTGGAGGGGCACAGAAACCAAGATGAAAAACAAAAAGCCCGGCCTCTTTTTTGTCCTGTTTGGGGTTGGCCTTCTCCTCTCGGGGCAAAATCTTATTGATGGTGTGGCCGCTCTTGTGGGGGAGCATGTTATACTTAAAAGTGATGTTGCACAACTTGTACAAATGACAGCCATTGAGCAACGCTTAGATCCTCGCCTTGATATGGATAAACTCGAGAAACTCCAAAAACAAGTTCTTCAGTCTCTTATTAACCAAAAGCTTATCCTTGAAATTGCTGAGGTTGAAAGCATTGAGGTGGAAGACCGAGAGGTTGATCAGGCGGTCGAGCAGTATCTTGCCCAGTCAATCTCCCAGGCTGGGTCAGAGGAACAGCTAGAAAAAATTCTAGGTAAGCGTGTAGGTGAAATTCGGCGCATGTGGTGGCCCGATATGCGCGATCAGCTCATTGCCGAGCGGTACCAAGGTCGGCTTTTTGGGGGCATAACCATAACTAGGGATGAGGTGTTTGTGTTTTACAACAATTATAAGGACAGCCTTGGGTCTGTCCCAACCCTATACAACACAGACCACATTTTCTTCAAGTTGAGACCCGGTAGAGAAAGCCGGCGCCTCGCTTACAGTTTTATAGATTCACTAAAAAAGAGAGTCCTCCTTGGCGATAGCTTTTCGCAACTAGCTGAGATGTTTTCTCAAGATCCCGGCTCGGCTAGGAGCGGAGGAGAGATGGGTTTCGTTACTCGGGGTACTTTTGTGCCTGCCTTTGAGCAGGCGGCTTACGCTTTAGAACCTGGTAAATTAAGCGATATTATAGAAACCGAGTTTGGATACCATATTATAGAAGTCTTAGAGGCCATGGGTGACAAGGTGAATGTTCGACACATCTTGATTGCTCCCAAGGTAAGCCCGGCCGATGAAGACAGTCTCTACGCTTTTGCCTTAAACATAAGAGACAGCACAACTACGGAGGATGACTTTTCGCGCCTGGCAAAAAAGTACTCTGACGACATAAGCACAAAGGACCTGGGTGGGCGACTTGGTTGGGTCAATCCCAATCAATTTCCTATAGAAGAAATCGGCCAAGTGTTACCGACCCTTAAGGTTGGGTTTCCGTCCCCCCCTGTAACGACCAAAGACGGCTTTCATCTCTTGCTTTTGCTTGAGGTGAAGGAAGGAGGAACCCCTACGCTAGCAACTCATTGGTCAGAGATTGAAGGCCTCGCCCTTGCGAGGAAAAAGTCAAGTCATTTCAACGAGTGGCTCAGAGAGGCTTCCGCCTCTATTTATGTGGAAAACTTTTTGATAGAGCGGTGAAGCTCTCTTCAGAAATTAACCACAAAAACAAGCTATAAGTCTTAATAGTTCCCCTTGTTTTTCTTTTTGTTGGAGCGCGAAACCATGGATGCTCACTTCTCAACAGCTTATACACATAAAGCAGAAAGTGAGCCTTCCCCTTTATAAATGTTCCGGCTTACTCGTTATGGGGATTAATGTCTTGTTTTTATTGTTTTGCACACCGTATATAATAATTAACTAAGATTTAAATTTTAGAAAGATTAACATAATAATTAAGATTCAAAACTCACAAATAACGAAAAAGGTGTTGTCCGAGAAACGAAATTTAGGTAACGTAAAATCAAGATTTTATCCCAGGTTACTCTTTTCGGGCTAAGCAAAATCAAAAAATTATGAATGTTTCAATATCAAGAAATTCGCTCCAGTCTGCTTTACAAAACCTAGCCAAGGCAACGCCTACAAGATCTACCATTCCAATACTTAGCAGTGTACTGTTCACCGCGCGGAAGGAAGAACTTGAAATGCGCACCACAGACCTTGAAATTACGCTTGTGACCACAGCCCAGGGGTCCGTAGAGAGTGAGGGTGGCGTTGCTATTCCGCACCGCACGCTTATGGACATAACGAACGCGCTGCCAGAGACAGACGTGACGATTGAATCAAATGATGAACACCGGGTTGTTATTCAAACTTCCTTTGGGAATTACGACATTTCCGGTGCACCACCCGAGGATTTTCCTACGATGCCGGAAGTGGACAACAAAAAAGAGATTGGGATTGCCTCTTCTGTTCTTAAGCGCCTTGTTGAAAAAACATCTTTTGCCTTGAGCTCAGATGACCTGAAACCAGCCCTGATGGGAGCCCTGTTTGAAGTTTTGGAAAACAGCATTTCGGTTGTTGCGACGGACGGACACAGGCTGTCCGTCTGTTCCCGGTCTGATTTTTCGTCGAGGGGGTATGAGGGCCGTGTTATTGTACCCAAAAAGTTTCTTAATTTGTTATTGCCCTACTTAGACGGCCAAGGAGAAACAGTTCTTTGGGTGGGGGACAACCACCTCACAATCTCATTTAGTGGAATTACAGCCTTTTCGAGAGTGATAGACGAACGGTATCCAGACTATAAGACGGTTTTACCCAAAGATAACAGTAAAATACTAACCGCGGACAGGGAAGAAATGCTTGCCTCCGTTCGGCGCGTATCAATTTTTTCTAACCGAGCCACAAGGCAGGTGGAACTGAGACTCTCAAATGGAGAGGCCGTTGTTACAACAGAAGACCCGGAGAGTGCGTCAAGCGCCCAAGAGAAGTTTCAGGTACAATATGAAGACGAAGATTTAACGGTGGGTTTTAATGCTAATTATCTTGTGGATATTCTGACGCACATTGACACCGAGAAGGTCGTTCTTCGGTTAAACTCACCTATTTCAGCAACGCTGGTAGGCCCAGACAAACAGGAAGAAAACGAAGAAACAACAATGCTCCTAATGCCTATGCGTACTGGAGGAGAACAGGTTTAAAAGAAGTTTTTCTGTTCGTGCCGAGCGGAAAATATTAGTTTATAAACAGCGGGAGACTTGGCCTATCTGTGCAACCACTTAAATCAGCACTAAGCACAGCTTTAAAACAAGGTGGTCTTGACAGGGCGATGCGCCAAAACAAGGCCCTTTTAATTTGGGAAAATATTGTTGGGAAATCCGTTGCCAAAAATTGCACACCGGAGGAGGTAAAGCACGGAATTTTAATAGTGAGGGCATCAACTCCTGTGTGGCGAAACGAAATGGCAATAAAGAAAAAAGAAATCCTTGAAAAACTAAACAAAAAACTAGGGGAAGAAACAATAAAGAAAATTCGGGTTATATAAAAGATGGCAAAAAAAACTAAAGATTATGGTGCAGAGAAAATCACCGTTCTCAAGGGGCTCAAAGCTGTTCGAAAACGTCCAGCAATGTACATCGGAGACTTAGGAAAGCGAGGTCTGCACCACCTTGTTAATGAAGTCGTTGATAATAGTGTGGATGAGGCCATGGCGGGCCACTGCACGAAAATTGCCGTCTCTATAAACAAAGACAACTCCTTTTCTGTAGAAGACAATGGCCGCGGGATTCCTGTAGACATTCATAAAGAAGAAAAAAAGCCCGCACTTGAGGTTGTTATGACACTACTGCATGCTGGCGGCAAATTTGACAAAGGGACATACAAGGTTTCTGGGGGTCTACACGGCGTAGGTGTGTCGGTTGTAAATGCTCTTTCCGCCTGGCTGGAGGCGGAGGTTAAAAGAGACGGAAAGATTTACAATCAGAGATATGAAAAGGGAGACACCAAAACAAAACTAAAATCAACAGGTAAAGCAAAAACGAGTGGAACAAAAATTACCTTTATGCCCGACGGAGAAATCTTTAAGGAGAGAAATTGGGACTTTGACATTATTTCAGAGCGCCTCAGAGAGCTGGCGTACCTAAACAAGGAACTTGAAATAACCATTGATGACAATCGACCAGAAGGGGAGGGTAGAAAAGAGGTTTTCAAATACAAGGGTGGACTGTCGGACTATGTCAAGTTCCTAGACAGCTCCGCGAACCCCCTACACAAGAAGGTAATTACCGTTTTGAAAGAAAAAGGGGATATGCCGGTGGAGGTAGCGCTTCGATACAACGACGGATACAACGAAAACATCCTGTCCTTTGTGAACAACATAAATACAATTGAAGGGGGCACCCACATGTCCGGGTTTCGGTCAGCCCTAACCCGAGCAATGAACAGCTACACCACAAAAAACAAACTTATTAAATCAAACAAGAACGAGAAAATAACGCTGTCTGGGGAAGACTTTAGAGAGGGAATCACCGCCGTCATCTCCATAAAAGTAGCAGAACCGCAATTTGAAGGTCAAACCAAAACTAAACTCGGCAACGGAGAGGTAAAAGGCCTTGTTGATTCTATTGTTTTTGAAGGGCTACAGGAGTTTCTTGAACAGAACCCTTCTGTTGGAAGGAGAATTGTTGAAAAAGCTGTGTTGTCAGCCCGCAGTAGAGCAGCCGCTCGAAAAGCCCGTGAGCTTATTAGGCGTAAAAGCGCCCTGGAGGGTGGCTCACTCCCCGGAAAACTGGCAGACTGCTCAAGCAAAGACCCGGAAATGTGTGAAATATTCCTAGTTGAGGGTGATTCAGCTGGTGGCTCAGCCAAACAGGGAAGAGATAGGCGATACCAAGCAATTTTACCACTAAGAGGCAAGGTAATAAATGCTGAAAAAGCTAGAATTGACAAACTTTTATCAAACAACGAGATCCAGTCAATTATTACAGCACTGGGTACGGGTTTTGGAGGAAACGGGGAAATGGAAGACGGCGAAAAGCCAACGGGAGCCGAATTTGACATCCTGAAATTGCGGTATAACAAAGTAATAATAATGACAGACGCAGACATCGATGGTAGCCACATCCGGACACTCTTACTCACTTTTTTATACAGAAAAATGCCCGAGCTGATCACCGATGGCCATGTCTTTATTGCTCAACCACCGCTCTACAAAGTGAAACAAGGCAAGAAAGAGCAATATGCTTTTGACGAAGACCAACGAGAAATGATCGTCGAGCGCTTTAAGAAAGATAATAAAACACAAAAAATTGATCTTCAGCGTTATAAAGGCTTGGGTGAAATGAACGCAGACCAGCTTTGGTCAACCACTATGGACCCAGAGCGAAGGTCACTACTTAAGGTTTCTGTAGAAAGCATTAGCGAAGCTTCAACACTTTTCATGGAGCTAATGGGCAGTGATGTAGAAGCACGCCGGAAGTTTATTACGACCCACGCCAAATTTGTGGTAAACCTTGATGTATAACGGGAAAAAGAACAATGGCTGAGCTTACCAGAGACATGTTCTTGAACCGTGACATCGTGG
This sequence comes from Candidatus Neomarinimicrobiota bacterium, assembly GCA_012964825.1. Classification (NCBI taxonomy): domain Bacteria; kingdom Pseudomonadati; phylum Fidelibacterota; species Fidelibacterota bacterium. The sequence goes on along the minus strand of DTTI01000084.1, from coordinate 11,513 downwards.
ACGAAATGAAAGAGAGTTATCTCAATTATTCTATGTCCGTTATTGTCTCTCGGGCCCTTCCTGACGTAAGAGACGGCCTGAAGCCAATTCATCGAAGAATCCTTTATGGCATGAGTGAGCTAGGCTCCTTTTGGAACCGCCCCTATAAAAAGTCAGCGAGAATTGTTGGGGACGTGATGGGTAAATACCATCCTCACGGCGACTCCTCCATCTACGATTCTTTGGTAAGAATGGCCCAAGATTTCTCAATGCGCCACGAATTGGTTGATGGTCAAGGGAACTTCGGATCTGTTGATGGAGACAATGCAGCCGCAATGAGATACACGGAAGCTCGGATGTCACGCTTTGGGGCCGAAATGCTTAGAGACCTAGAAAAAGAGACAGTTGACTGGCAGCCAAACTTTGATGAAACAATGGAAGAGCCCATGGTGCTTCCGGCTGTTATACCTAACCTTTTGGTTAATGGGTCAGAAGGAATTGCTGTTGGTATGGCCACAAAAATTCCACCTCACAACCTTATAGAGATTATTGATGCAACCACTACCCTCATAGACAAACCAGAATCAACAATTGAGGACCTCATGAAGCACGTGAAGGGCCCTGACTTTCCCACGGGCGCGACGATTGAGGGGTTAGATGGCATACGACAAGCCTATGAAACAGGGAGGGGAAAAATAACCGTGAGGGCTAACGCCTTTATTGAGACTATAAAAGGTAGCAAATCCAATATTATTGTAAACGAAATACCATACCAGGTAAACAAAGCAAAATTAATAGAAAAAATTGCGGACATGGTTCGAAACAAAAGAATAGAAGGTATTTCCGATATACGAGACGAGTCAGACAGGGATGGTATGCGCATCGTGATTGAGACAAAACGCGACATTGTACCAGAAGTGATTCTCAACCAGCTATACGTTCACACCCAAATGAAAGATACGTTCGGCGTCATACTTTTGGCCCTGGTAGATGGTATACCAAAAGTTCTTTCGTTAAGAGAGATTCTGCGGTGCTTCATTGACCACAGACATGACGTTCTTGTTCGCAGGACAAATTATGAGCTTAATGCAGCTGAAGAGCGAGCACATATTCTTGAGGGTTTAAAAATTGCACTGGACAACATAGATGAGGTGATAGAAGTTATTCGCGGAAGCAAAGATCCGACACAGGCTAAAGAAGGGCTTATGAATAGTTTCGAGCTGTCAGAAAGACAGGCGCAAGCCATTTTGGAGATGCGTCTACAGAGGCTTACCGGCCTTGAGGTAGAAAAAGTTGTCCAAGAGTATAAAGAGGTTATAAAGCTAATTGCACAGCTTAAAGGAATTCTTGAAAGTCGTCAAAGGCAGATGGCCATTATTAAAGAAGAATTAGCAGAAATTAAAGAGCGTTATGGAGAAAACAGGAGAACAGAAATTCTAGCCATTGGGACAACTTTTTCAGTTGAGGACATGATTGCGGAAGAAGACGTTGTTCTTACGTTTACACATAATGGCTATGTGAAAAGGACCGCGGCGTCGACCTATAGAAGTCAACGCAGAGGTGGCCGCGGCCTACAGGGCGCGAAAGCCAAAGAAGAAGATTTTGTGGAACACCTATTTGTGGCAAACACCCATGACTATATACTCTTCTTTACAGACAAAGGAAAATGCTATTGGTTAAAAGTACATGAAATTCCACCTGGTGGCCGAGCCGCCAGAGGCCGGGCAATTGTAAATCTTTTAGGTACGGAACCAGGTGAAAAGGTAAAAGCTTTTGTGAGTGTAAAAACATTCGACGAAGAAAAGTATATAGTTATGGCCACCCGGAAGGGAATAATTAAAAAAACAAAGCTGTCGGCCTACGGAAACCCCCGAAAGGGAGGCATTTATGCCATTGATATACGGGAGGGAGACGAACTCATAGAGGCAAAAATTACAACCGGAGAAAATGACATTGTTTTAGGTACACGAGAAGGGAAATCAATTCGTTTCTCAGAAACGGACGCCCGCCCCATGGGTCGAAAGACGCGCGGGGTTATAGGTATAAAACTCTCTACAAAAAACGATTATGTAGTGGGAATGGTTGTTGTACGAAGAGAGGGGACACTGCTGGTTGCGACCGAAAAAGGGTTTGGCAAGCGCACGGAAGTTATGCAATACCGTATTCAAAAGCGGTCTGGAAAGGGCGTGCTGGCCATGCGGACAAACAAAAAAGTGGGCAAAATGGTGGCAATCATGGAGGTTGTGGACACAGACGATCTTATGGTTATCACAAACACGGGTGTTCTCATTCGACAACCCGTTGACAGTATCCGAACCATAGGACGTGTAACACAGGGTGTAAAACTTATTCGCCTTGATGAAGGTGCAAAAATTTCCTCACTAAGCAGGGTAGTGCGCGTGGAATCGGAAGACACAGACGAAGAAATCACAGACCAACAAGAGCCTACTGGTGAAGAAAGCGCTGAAGCGTGATAAACTTAGACGCCTTCAAATCCGTTCAGGAGCGGATTGAGGTAGCAAGAGAACTCACCAACCGCGAGCACGACCCCCCCGTTCAGATTGTTGCAATAACAAAAACCTTCCCTGCTTCTGCAATCGAATCGGCACATAGAGCCGGCATCAAAAACATTGGTGAGAACCGAATTCAAGAATCCTCCCAGAAGTTCCCGCACCTACCAGATCTTCCACGATTAAAAAAACGTCTTGTTGGGCACCTTCAGTCCAACAAGGCAAGTAAAGCTATAAAACTTTTTGACGCAATTGATTCGATTGACTCACTGAAACTGGCCCGCCGCCTAAGCGTGCTTTTGGCGGAAAACTGCAACAACTATGAGTCCCTGCTTCAGGTAAACATCGGTCGGGACCCAACTAAGCACGGCTTTCAGCCGGGAAAAATTGACACCCTATTAGAGGTCTTGGAGTTGAAAAACCTTGGTGTAAAAGGATTGATGACAATTGGCGAGCTTACCACCAACGAAACAACTATTAGGAAAACGTTTCAAAAACTGAGGCAGCTTAAAGAGAGACTGAACACGCACCTTCCTGAAGAAGGTCAGCTGACAGAACTTTCCATGGGGATGTCTTCTGATTATGAGATGGCAGTGGAGGAAGGAGCAACAATGGTACGGATCGGAACAGCCCTATTTGGAGAACGGCAACGATGACGGTCTATCTTCCGTTATCATTGGATGCGTATAGCAAAACATTTTCTTGTGTAAGCCAAGAAAAAAAATCAATAGCGCACCACAATGTCTATAAATGGGGAGAAAAGACAATTGTTTCACCGCAACAATCACTAACTGAAGCCGCAACGCCCGCAAACCTGATTGATCTCAAAAGAGAACTGGAGGGTAATGAACTGTTAATTGTTGACAGAACACACTCGAGCGAACCCATCATTCAAATTATAGACCACCGAAACCTGACAGGTATCAATCCTCTCATGGGTAAAACGCCAATTGATGATCACCCCAGATTCCCCGACGTAAGCAAACTGTATGACAGAACGGAAAGGGGCTTGCCAAAGGAGGTCGTTAATTGTGTAGGGCCTGGAAGGTTTGGGGAAAAAAAGGAAGCGAACACATCAGAGGCGGTTGCTCTAGTTTCACTGTCTGCCGCTTATGCAGGTTGGAGAACATGTGCTCTTGGCTGGAACGAAGAGTGTGACCTTAGCGGAAATGAACTTTTTAAAACGATAAAGGCTTTTTCCTAAAAAGGTTTTTAGTTGCTTAGGTAATTTTGATATAATCACAGCCCCCTTTTTATTTATGTTAAAGAAATTTTTGACGACACAAAGCCTTATTTTTGTCTTTTTCAGTATCGTCTTTGGGGAAGAGGCACAGTTTTTAAGTAATGTCCGGCAGTTAACATTTGAAGGGCGCCGCGCCGGCGAAGGGTATTTTGGTTCAAGCGGCAATCTTATGGTTTTACAGAGCGAACGTGAGGCAGACAACCCATTTTATCAGATTTACCTTATGGATTTTGAGACGGGGGATGTTGAGAGAATTTCGCCTGGTTACGGGAAAACAACCTGCTCATGGATACATCCAAACCAACAGGAGGTACTGTTTGCATCCACCCATGGCGACCCTGAAGCACGAAGCAAACAAAAGAAAGAGCTTGAGCTTCGGGCCTCCGGAAAAGAACGACGCTACTCTTGGGACTATGATGAAGCTTTCGAACTCTACCTTTATGATCGCAAGAGCAAAAACTACAATCAACTAACAAATGCCATAGGCTATGATGCCGAGGGTGCCATATCTCCAGATGGAAATTGGATTGTTTTCAGTTCTAACCGCCTAGCCTATTCAAAACCCCTGTCAGTGGCTGACAAGAAAATTTTCAAGGTTGATAAAGCCTTTATGATAGACATCTATAGAATGAAAATGGACGGCAGCAACCTTCAGCAATTGACAGATAGCCGCGGCTATGATGGCGGCCCGTTTTTCAGTCACAACGGCGAAAAAATCTGTTGGCGTCGGTTTTCTGAAGACGGCGTTACAGCTGAAATTTTTACGATGAACGCCGACGGCAGTAACCAGACGCAAATAACGGAGATGGGCGCTATGTCTTGGGCACCATTTTTCCACCCTTCGGGAGAGTATCTTATCTATGCCACAAACATTCACGGTTTTGGAAACTTTGAACTATATCTGGTGAGTGCCAATGGTGGCCCACCTGTACGTGTGACCCAGACAGATCGTTTTGATGGACTTCCAGCCTTCTCTCCAGATGGGGAAACCCTAGCATGGACCAGTCAAAGAACTGGCAATAAACAGTCTCAAATATTTTTGGGAGAATGGAACCATCGTGCAGCACTTGAGATTTTGAATGAGGATGGTGTGGACGAAAAAGAAAAAATCAAAACCACCACAGAACAGTTGAAACCAATGGGAAGCCCCGCAATAACCGCAGCGGACCTGCGTCGCCACGTTGAAACCTTGGCCTCACCCCAGCTTGAAGGTCGAATGACGGGCACAATAGGGGAGCAGAAAGCAACACAGTATGTGGCGGAAGAATTCCGACGCTTAGGACTTGAACCGGCTGGAGAAAATGGCACATATTTTCAGCAGTTTAACTTTACAGCTGGAATGGAGATTGAAAAAAGCAGCACACTAAAACTGGATGGCCCGCGGAAAGTTACAAGAAGATTTAGCCCTAAAATAAATTTAGACTGGCGGCCTGTTACTTGGTCTGCAACGGGTGAGACACCTTTAAAACAGGTGGTTTGGGGGAACTACGGAATTGTTGCACCAGAGGGTAATGGATTTAGCGAGTATGACTCTTTTGTTCACCTAGACGTTACAGACAAGTGGGTTATGGTCTTACGATACATGCCGGAGGAAATTTCCCCAGAGCACAGACAGCACCTGTCTAGATACAGCAGCTTAAGATATAAAGCAATGACGTTACGGGACAAAGGGGCCGCGGGTATGATTGTTATAAGTGGCCCACAGTCCGGTGTTAAGGAGCAGCTGATCCCCATACGACTTGACGCTTCAACATCGGCAGCTAGCCTACCGGTCATCTCAGCCTCCGATAAGACAGCAGAACTTCTACTATGTCCTAAGGGTGGGAAAGATTGTAAATCACTAAAGAAACTACAAGAGACACTTGATGATGGAAGTATACAGATGGGGTTCCCAACAAGCTTTCAACTTTCGGCGCGAATTGACCTTAAGAAAGAAAAACGGACAGGAAGAAACGTGCTTGCTGTCTTGAAGTCAGACCTCCGAAACAATGAACCCCCTCTGATTGTTGGTGGACACGTTGATCACCTTGGAAAAGAAGGCGGGTCCAGCTCGCTTGCACGGGAAGACGAGAAAGGAAAGATTCATTTTGGGGCAGACGATAACGCCTCTGGCGTAGCCAGCACTTTAGAGATGGCCGAATGGCTTGTGGATCAGAAACAGCAGGGAAAATTTGAGATGAAGCGGGACATCATTTTTGCAGCCTGGTCGGGAGAAGAGCTGGGATTGTTAGGCTCTGCCCATTACGTAGACCAGCTGGCATCAGCCAACCACAGTAACGACCTCTCAAACCGGTTCGCCGCCTATCTGAACATGGACATGGTGGGTCGTTATGAAGACGCCTTGGTTGTAAATGGAGTGGGATCAAGCTCCATGTGGAGGCGGGAGATTGAGCAGCGGAACGCCCCCATTGGCTTGAGATTGGCATTAAAGGAAGACAGTTACCTACCAACAGACGCAACCTCATTTTACCTGAAAAAAGTACCTATTCTTAGTGTATTTACAGGCTCACATAGCGAATATCATTCACCAAGAGATACCCCAGACCTGCTGAACTATGAGGGGATGGAAGACATTACGAAATTTCTTGGTTTTGTTGCCCGCGGACTAGCTGTAACAAACGAAGAACCAGACTATCTGGAACCGCAAAAGCCACAAGAGCAATCCGCACGGGCAGGACTACGGGCCTATCTAGGCACTATTCCTGATTATGGGGAAGGAAGCATTCCTGGGCTCAAAATTTCAGGCGTTTCCAAGGGAAGCCCAGCTGACAAGGCGGGCTTAACAGCAGGAGATATTATTGTAGAATTAGCCGGCCGGAAGATTGAAAACATTTATGATTATACCTATGCTATAGACGCTGTAAAAATTGGTCAAGCAACGTCAATTATTATTATTCGCGATAATAATAAAATTGAACTGGAAATTGTTCCGGGTTCACGCGAATAGCTGAGGAAGAGCTAAAGCTTTAACCCAAAGAGGGGTCGCACCCATTTTATCCGCTTTAGAGCAAACTCATAGAGAGTTAGGCTACCCCCAAACGTCAACACCAGAAGAAGAACAAGCTTCATAGCCGCTGGTAGCGATAGGGGAATGATATAGTAAGAAAAGAAATACTGTAATGGCATGTGAACAATATAGACCGGGTAGACGGCCTTGCTGAAATAGGCCAGCTTCCGAGAGGGTTTATTGAGGGACAGTGACGCATACCCAAAAATGGCCAGCACCCAGCTTATGGATTCAATAGCGGTAAGGACGTTTGGACCTTCTAACGAAAAAATAAACAGTCGTACTAGATACAGTAAAAAGGCTACGAACAGAGCACCTTGCTTAATACGTTCCACCGCCAGCCAGAAATCATCTTTTAATGAAATAAATATAAATCCCGTCAAAAAACATACCATTCCTAGCCAGCCGCCGTGATCCGTATGAGCATACCCTGGATAGTTCTCCGGGTTCACTAGCCACGCTTCCAGCACAAGAGGCAAAGCCATGAAATAAATTCCAAAGGGCAGCCGAAAAATCTTTGGTAGGAATCTAAAGATGAAATTCCCCGGCCTGTTTTTCAGGTAAGTAAGAAATGGAAGGAGTAGCAAAACATAAAAGAAAATATTGGCCAGAAACCATAAGTGGCCTGGGTTAGGTATATATTGAGCCTCTTTACCGAAATAATTCATGGCAACGTATACACTGATGGGACAAATGAAAAAGAGACCAAAAACATAGGGGATTAAAATCCGGACGGTGCGGTCTTTCAGGAGCTGTTTCCAGTTTCTTCGCTCCATGGCAAAGCGCACACCCATGCCTGAAACCATAAACAGAAGGGGGATGCGCCAGATGTTGATCAGCCCCATGAGGATCCACAACCCCTCCAAGGACTGCTTGTTCTGGATAAAGAAAATGTACTGGGCCCAGGGTTGGAAACTCAACACCACATGGTATACAATTAAAAGCCCAAGGGCCAAGACTCTCAGCCAGTCAACATCGTGTCTTCTCATAGGTTGTCAGAAAATAAAGAGGTAAGATTATTAATGCGGAGGAAAAACTTCTTACCAGCGCTTGTTTTACTTGTTTTCTTTAGTGCTTGTGAAGAGGAAGAACCGAGCGATAAAAGCCCCACATTTAACCACAACGGAGTTGAAAGGGATTATATTCTTTACAAGCCAGACAAATTAGAGCAGAATGCCCCCTTGATTTTTGTACTCCACGGCTATACGAGCAGTGCGGAGACAATACAGTGGTACTCTGGTATGAACGACATTGCGGACGCAAATGGATTTGCCGTATGCTATCCCCAGGGAACATCAGATTATGGCGGTACGGCCCACTGGAATGCCCGCTTGAGTATCAGCCAAACCGATGATATTGGGTTTCTTTCAGAACTTGCTGAATTTTTACAGACAGAACACAACCTCAACCCAGAAAAAACCTTTGCCTGTGGTATGTCAAACGGAGGATATATGAGTTATACACTAGCTTGTGAAGTACCGGAGACTTTCAAAGCGATCGCTTCTGTAACTGGCACCATGAGTGGTTACAGCTGGGAGAATTGCGACCCGTCAGGGCCTGTTCCCATTTTGCAAATATCAGGGGTAAAAGATGAGATAGTTCCAATAGACGGAAGCATGAGCGCTGGGGGAGGCTGGAGTGGGGCACCTCACATGGATAAAGTAATTGACTATTGGTCTGGCTTAAATGGTTGCATAACCATGGACAGTCTGTTTTTACCCCAAAAAACACACGCTTACTATTACAGAGATTGTATAAATGATCATGAGGTGTGGTATTACAAAATTGATGATTGGGGACATGAATGGCCCGATTCTTATGATAACACCGGGACGAACGCCAACGAGTTGATTTGGTCGTTTTTCAGTAATTTTTTGGGAACCAACTGACCCAACAATAGAGTCCCCAGCTAAAGAAAAAACCGTGAAAAAACAGGATCTAACTCTTTTCTTCATTCTGACATCGATGGTTTTTTCTCAGGAAGCGGCTACTATTAGTGGTTTTGTCCGTGAGGATGCTTCAGGTGAGCCGCTGGCTTACACGAATGTTTTTGTAAAGGAATCCAACATAGGCTCAGCCGCAAATGTTGATGGCTATTATGTGCTTGCCAATTTACCGGTAGGAACAAAGGAAGTGGTGGCCTCCATCATTGGTTACGGAATGGTGACAAAAGAGGTAACCATACAGGCTGGCCAAGAGCTTCGCTTGGACTTCCGGTTGAAACGGGCGGTTCTGGAGGGAGAAACTATTGATGTGTTTGGTGAAGCACAAAAAATGCGCCAGCTGGTGGAGCCAAGTCGTGTAACACTAGATATGCGGACCCTAGAAACTGCGCCGGCTTTTGTAGAGCCAGACCTTTTCCGAACGGTGCAAATGCTCCCCGGCGTGCAAACGCTTAACGATTTTTCCAGCGCTCTCTACGTTCGGGGTAGTACACCGGATCAAAACCTTATTATGATGGATGGCATTACGATTTATAACCCCTATCACTTAGGTGGCATTTTTTCCACATTTAACACAGACGCAATAAAGGAGGCGGACTTTCACGCCGGAGGGTTCCCGGCCCGGTACGGGGGAAGAATGGGGGCCATCTTGAATGTCATAAACCGGGAAGGAAATACGGAAAAATTTCAGGGCAACGCAAACATATCCCTCATTTCCAGCAAAGTTTTAATGGAAGGCCCTATACCAGAATTTAAGGGGATGAAAGGATCTTGGATGGTGGCTGGCCGGCGAACATATTTTGACCAGATTATTAATGCTTTATTTAAATCTAGTGGAAAGAGTGGCGACGGCTTCAAGTTTCCTTATTATTTCTACGACTACCAAATGAAGGCAAACATAGATCTAAACCCCGACCACCGCCTTACCTACAGCCGGTTTTACGGCGACGATGTTCTGGAGATAAACATCTCTGACAATTATGAGGAATACGATGTTTTAGAAGATTATTATGAGAATTCAAAGTCGTCTTTTGAAATAGACTGGCCCTGGGGAAACCACACCAATAGTCTGACCTGGCGGTGGCTGGTGAGCCCAAAGCTGGTGGCGCGCTCTTTTATAGCTAGCAGCCGATACAGGTTCCATTTTGATATGACTGCTCGGGAGGAAGGAGATTGGCGCATGGGGGGTGAGACAGGAACCTATCGCGACCAATTTTCCTTTGACTTTTTTGATATAGTTGACGACAGAACAGTGGAGACGGAACTGTCCTGGCACGGTATTAACAATCACCAACTTATGGGTGGAGCGCAACTGAAACGCGTGAACTATAACCTGGGCATGGAGTTTGAATTTTCGAACCTTGACACTACAATTTTTCTCAACCCCCTGAACATGAAAGACCAGACGGTGGAAACCTCTCTTTTTTTTCAGGACAAATGGGATGTCACCTCAAAACTTGCACTGCAGTTGGGAGGCCGACTTATGGATTACTCTCTCCATAATGAGCTTTATTTCGATCCCAGGTTTGGCTTGAAATACTTGCTCCGCCAAGACCTCTCCTTAAAACTTGCTCTAGGACGTTACCACCAGTTTCTCACCATCGCCAACCCGGAAGATGAGACGTTGCGTATTATTGACTTCTGGCTCGGCTTACCCTCTGACAGGCCCGCCACATATGCAGACCACGCCATTTTGGGTGTGGAATACCTGTCGAGAAAAAACTGGCTCTTCCGGGCCGAAACCTATTATAAGCATTTTGAGAACCTCATCACCCTGAAACAGGGAGAACTGTTTACAGAGGAAACGGATCAAGTCCGCTTTACACCTTTCAATGAATTTGACGAAACACAGGCTTATGCCTATGGGTTTGAACTGTTGTTCAAAAAGACGGCAGGGCGGATACGTGGTTGGGTGGGTTACACCTATGCTGAAACTAAACGCCACATTGAAAAACATGGTTGGTATTACCCCAAGTATGATCGAAAACACACCTTGAATATTGTGGGAGATGTGGCAATACCCATAATTAAGGAAACATATTTCAGTACCGCCTTGCAGGCATCAAGTGGCCAGCCCTTTACACCGCCTTTGGGGCGCTACGAAAAGTGGGACGCCTGGCATGATGCTTATATGCCCAACTGGAGTTATTACGAAAATAATTTGGTGGGCAGAAAAAACTCGGACCGTCTCTCCAGCTATTTTCGGTTGGACATAGGTCTTAAGCAGAAAAAACAATTTTTCCGTTTTCCCTATGAGAGGTTCATCCAACTGGTGAATGTAACGAACCATGTGAATGCACTCACCTACCAGTACAGAAATAAAATTAACAGACTAACAGATGAAGCACTTGGACTGGAACGGGCAGCCGTCCCCATGTTTCCTTTTTTACTCACCTTTGGTTATAGGATAGAATTTTGATGCGCCAGTTTAAAATTAGCTGTTTGTTTCTTTTGTTTTGGGCCTGCGTTGCTGACTTTTCTCCTGAATTGGAATGGGAAGACGTGCAGGCAGACTATGAACCTGAGCTCAACATTCTGGGCATTCTTTCCGGAGACTCTTTGGTAACCAGTTTCGTTCGGGTACACCGGACCCTCCGGGTGGACGAGGCTGCCAACACGCTTATGAGGGACACTATTTTTGGTAATGTGGTTGTTTATTATGCCTCGAGATTTGTAGTGCGAGACGCAGAGGTTACGGTGAGTAACGGTACAAAAGACTACGTCTTCCTGTTCATGAAGAGTGTGGAGAATGATGAGAGGGAAAATCTGTATGAGGCGTATGTTTATAACGGAGAAGACCTGAACCCGCAGCCGGGAGAAAAATGGACTCT